>JBARVL010000496.1:0-12508 GCA_049646245.1 Crinalium sp.
CTGGCAATTTTTAGTAATAATTTGCCATCTTACTCTATATTGCCACAAGGCAAGCCTTGTCGACAACTTCATAGAAGATCCAGATTTTGTGGCGATCGCACCAAATTTTGATGCGTTTGCCCTGACCCCTCCCCCCTGCCTCCTCCCTGTTGATCGGGAGGGGGTGTATGATGGGGCGGTTGGCGGTGTTACTGGAATCGTTGTGGAAGTGTGCTGTGGCGGTGGTGACGAGTTTAAGTCTCTGAGGACTTCTTTAGCTGTTTGATACCTTTCTCTAGGTGCGTGAATCAAAAGTTTATCTAATATTGCGGCTAATTCATTACTAATAGTTACACCCATTGCTTGCAGGCGTTGTCGCCATAGCCATTCTAAATTTACGGCATCATAAATATCATTATCAATTTCACCGTAGTGATTAAATATGGGCAAACATTGAGTTAATAACCGCACACAAGTTACACCTAAAGCATATAAGTCACTGGCGGGAATAGCTCTACCTGACATTTGCTCTGTTGGTGCGTAACCTGGTGTATAAATACCTGTGCCTTGTCTGGCTAAGTTGGTTTGAGTTATTTGCTTTGCACCACCAAAGTCAATTAATACTAATTTTCTATCTGGTTGACGGCGAATAATGTTATCTGGTTTAATATCGCGGTGGATAACGTCGCGGGTGTGGATAAAGTCCAGTACAGGTAATAAGTCTGTTAAAAGTTCTCTTATTTGTTGTTCGGTATAGGGTTTTTGTTTTAATTCTGTTAGTAAGTTATCGCCTTGAATAAATTCTTGGACTAAATATAAGCTTGTGCCATATTCAAAATAAGCGTTTAAGCGGGGAATTTGAGAATGGTTTTCTCCAAGTTCGTAAAGTTGTCGCGCTTCGTGTTTGAATAGTTCTGTAGATTTTTGCAGTGCTGCTGTTCCGGTGACTTGCGGGGCAAATTGTTTGATTACGCAAGGTGAGTCAAGTCGATCTGCATCTTCCGTTAGGTAGGTTTTGCCAAAACCGCCTTCCCCTAATACTTTGATGACTCGATAGCGGTGGCGAAATAGTTCGCTGAGTTGGCTGGAACCGCAGGTGTGACAATATTTGTTAGTGTCGGGGTTGAAGGGGTTCTGACATTGCGGGTTTTGGCAGGAAAGCATGGGCAACGTTGGCAACGGATGGTTGATCTGTTGGGTTATTTAGATTTTACACTTAGAAACGGATATAACGGATGGGTGGCTGGTTGGGGGATGAGGTTGGGGAGGTGCGATCGCATTTTCTCTTACTAATCAATAAAGTAGGCTTACCGTTGCGATCTTTGCATTAAAAATTAACCTAATTGTAACCAACTAAATATATCTCCTACTGTCAATTTTAATTCTGCTAGTAATTCGGGAACAGGTAATAAATCCGTTGCTTCTTGTAATATTTGCGGTTGTTGCCCTGATGGATAAACTAAGATTGAACGCACATCAGGATCTATTAGCAAACCTAATTTAGTTCCATGTTGTAAGCAGTGCAAAATATTTCCGGTTACTTTTGTTTGCTTTTGATCTGGAGATAATATTTCAATTGTCCAGTCTGGATATATTGGGAAAATGTTGGCAATATCGTCATTTTCATCAACTGGTATTCTATCCCATGCAAAAACTGTAACATCAGGCACAATGGAACGTCCGCCAAAGGTACATCTTAATTCTGGGAAAGCAAAAGCAATTTTCTGAGGTTTGGCTATAGCATTGATAACGCTAACAAGTTCGCCTTGAATGGTGCTGTGTTTTCCTTGTGGCATGGGTTTTGGGATGATTTGACCGTGAATATATTCACTAGCTGGCTTAGTTTCTGGTAGTTGAAGAAATTCTTCTAGAGTAATTTGTTTTGTAGGTGTTTGTACCATATATTGCCTGATCGCAGATAAATTTATTTTAGCCCCTGGCAACGGATGATTAATCTGCTAGGTGAGATTAATTATAGTGGGAAATAACGGATAGGTTATCTGTTAGATAATGAGGATGTGCGCCCTTCAATCTGACTTCAAAATCAAAGGACGCAAGATAACTTCTTTGCGCCCTTTGCGTTTACCTTTGCGCCCTCTGCGTTAAAAAATTAACCTAACTGAGAAATACGCGATCGCAATATTTCTGCCTGCTTCTCAACTTCTGCTAAATTATCCTTAGCACCTTGCACAACTTCTGGCGCTGCCCTATCGACAAAGTTAGGATTATTTAGCTTGCCAGAAAGTACTTTAATATCATTTTCGACTTTAGCTAACTTCTTCTCTAACTTCTTACGGAATGCAGCAATATCAACTACACCTGTAAGTGGTAACAAGACTTGCACTGTACCAAAAACACTAGCAATATTTTGTGGTGGTTCTTGATCTAATGCTGGAGTAATTGTTAATTGTTCAACCTTAGCTAAATTGCAGATATAAGATTGTCCAGCGTCAACGATTCGACGTTCATTTTCACTTTCACTTTGCAAGATGATTTCTACCTTCGCCCCTGGTTTAACTTCTGCTTCAGCGCGGAGGTTACGAATAGTGCGAATTGTACCCATTAACAGATCAAACTGTTGTTCCAATTCTGGATTAATTAATGTTGTATCTGCTTCTGGATAAAATTGCAATGCTAAGGAATCTTTCTCACCCGCTTGAGTGAGAGTATGCCAGATTTCTTCTGTAATATGTGGCATGAAAGGATGCAATAATTTAAGTATTCCTTCCAAGACATAAGCAAGGGTTTGTTGTGCAACTAAGCTTGAGTTGGCATCAGCATCTTTTTGGATGCGAGGTTTAACTAATTCAATGTACCAGTCGCAGAAGTCACCCCAGAATAATTCATAGAGTAACTTAACTGCTTCACCCATGCCATAGTTCTCAATGTAGTTGCAAGTTTGTTGCACTGCTTGATAGTAGCGCGAAAGAATCCAGCGATCGCATAATTCTAGCTGGGAATTAACAACCCCCCCTATATCCCCCCCGTCAACAGGGGGGACTTCTCCCTCTCCGTTAACGGGGAGGGTTGGGGTGGGGTTCCCTAACTGCTGAGGCGTTTTACCTTCTAGGTTCATCATTACAAACCTAGCGGCATTCCACAATTTATTAGTAAAGTTGCGCGATGCTTCTACGGAGGGTGATTCATCTTTCTTGCGATCGTATTCTAAACGAATATCTTGACCCGCCCCCAGCACTTCTTTAATTAAGGTATACCGCAGCGCATCTGTGCCATACTTATCAATCAGCAATAATGGATCTATCCCATTACCCGCAGACTTAGACATCTTCTTGCCGTTTTCATCCAAGACTAAGCCGTGAATGTAAACATCTTTAAACGGCATTTGATTGGTAAAATGTCCTGCCATCATCGTCATTCTGGCAACCCAGAAGAAGATAATGTCAAATCCTGTAACTAAAGTACTGGTAGGAAAATAGGTGTTGAAATCTGGTGTTTCTTCAGGCCATCCTAATGTTGAAAACGGCCAAAGCCCAGAAGAAAACCAAGTGTCTAAGACATCTGGATCTTGTTCAATCTTGACATTTTCGCCAAATTTTGTTAAAGCTTTCTCATGCGCTTCTTCTGCACTTTTTGCAACTACAAATGGGGTATCATCAGTTATTTCTCCGTTGGTTTCGCTAACAGCATACCAAGCAGGTATTTGATGTCCCCACCATAATTGACGAGAAATACACCAATCTTTGATTTTTACTAACCAATCACGGTAAACTTTTGTCCAACGTTCAGGGACAAAATGAGGTGAATTTTGATCATCTAAGAATTGTAGTGATTTGTCTGCTAGTGGACGAATTTTGACATACCACTGAGTTGAGAGGAGAGGTTCAACCGGAACTTTACCGCGATCGCTATACGGTACTGTATGCTTATAATCCTCAATTTTAACTAAAAATCCCTCTGCTTCTAGCTGCTTAATAACATTCTTTCTAGCAACAAAGCGGTCTTGACCTTGAAACGCGCCAGCATTTTCATTTAAACTGCCGTCTTTATTCATAATATTGATAAACGGCAAGTTGTGACGCTGACCCATTTCAAAGTCATTGGGATCGTGTGCAGGTGTTACCTTAACGCAACCCGTACCAAATTCTTTCTCTACTAACTCATCACCAATTATCGGAATTTCTCGCTGCATAATTGGCAGAGTTAAAGTTTTGCCAATTAAATGTTTGTAGCGTTCATCAGTGGGATTTACTGCTACTCCCGTATCACCTAACATTGTTTCTGGTCGAGTTGTTGCTACTTCTACATAACCAGAACCATCACTAAGCGGATAACGGAAATGCCATAAATGTCCGTTAACTTCCTGGTTATCAACTTCCAAGTCAGACACCGCCGACTGAGTAGCAGGACACCAGTTAACTAAATATTTACCGCGATAAATTAATCCATCATCATAAAGGCGGTTAAATGCTTCCAACACAGCTTTAGATAAGCCTGCATCCATTGTGAAGCGTTCCCGCGTCCAATCTACCGAGACACCAAGGCGACGCAGTTGGTTAACAATTGTACCTCCAGATTGTTCCTTCCACTGCCAAGCGCGTTCTAGGAATTGATCGCGTCCTAAATCATAACGAGTTTTCCCTTCTGCCCTGAGTTGCTTATCTAAAATTGCTTGTACAGCAATACTGGCGTGGTCAGTTCCAGGGAGAAACAAGGTATTATAACCGCGCATCCGGTGGTAGCGGATTAAAGTATCAATCAACGTTTGGTCAAAAGCATGACCCATGTGCAAGCTACCAGTGACGTTTGGCGGGGGAATAACGATGCAATAAGATTTACCACCTTTTGTGGGGTCAGCTTTGAAGATGTGGTTTTCTTCCCAAAACTTCTGCCATTTAGCTTCAGTAGTAGAGGGGTCGTATTGACTAGGCAGTGTGGGAATGTTTGCAGTCATAAATTGGAGGCAATTGCTAAGTTATATTAGGATCTTGCCATAGGGAGTTAGAGAGAATGAACCGCCAAGACGCAAAGAGCGCCAAGAGAGGGGAGCCAAGTGAGGAGTTAGATCGGTTGGCTTATGCTGTTATTGGGGCGGCAATTGAAGTGCATAGACTTTTGGGGGCTGGTTTTTTGGAGTCGGTTTATGAGGGGGCGCTGTGTGTGGAACTTCAGCAGCGTGGTATACCTTTTGTTCGTCAAGCAGTTGTGGCTGTAACTTATAAAGATCAAAGAGTTGGTGAAGGTAGATTAGATTTGCTAGTAGGTAATGCCTTAATTGTCGAACTCAAGGCAGTTGAAAAGCTAACCTCTCTTCATTCAGCACAAGTTATATCCTACCTAAAGATGACCGATCAAAAACTTGGACTCCTGATTAACTTCAACGTCCCCATTCTCAAAGAAGGCATCAAAAGAATTATCCTCTCTTAACCTTCCTCCCTTGGCGCTCTTTGCGTCTTGGCGGTTATCTAACTCATACTCTATGCACTGGTGCATTGAATTTAAATTCCGCTTCCGCCACTAACTCTGGCGACAATAAAAGAAATAGCAGCACTCAAAAGTGCAATACCTACACCAAAAAATGCACTGCTATTGACCTGCATCTGTCGCATGGCTATATCTGCAAAACGATTGTCCAAGGTAGTAAAACCTTTTTCAATGGTGTCAAAGCGTTTTTCCAAGAACTCAAACCGCAGTTCTAGCTTTTCCAGCCTTTGATTGGTTTCATTTATACTGCTGGATATTGATTGTAGTTGTTGAGATATATCGGATAAAGTTGGTTCATTCATAGCGACTTTTGTATTTCCCCTAAATTCTTTTGCCCAAAGTAGCTAATCAGCAAAGTCAAATAGTTCATTCATTGTTTTACAGGCAAAGAAATTTTTCAGCGTTTGTGCAGTATCACAATCAATTCTTTTGAAGTTGTTCCGGTAAAGGTTCCCAATGATTGTCGGGCTAAGTTTTGTAGCTCTAGCAACTTGAGCTTGATTAAGCCCTCTCTCTTCCATTAGGTCTTTTAGCTTACAAATCACAGGCATTTTAGAACTCTATTTGAATATTAATATACTAGATAGCTGGTTGACAATATACTAGATAGCTATGATATTGAGATTATACAGAAAGCGGTTATGCCTTGTTAATAAAGGCGCGATCGCTCGTGCTAAATGCCGAGTACTATAACTACTTTGTTATTAACTCACCAATGCTGCATAATGGGACTTTGAAGCTTGGCGTGGGGAGATAGCCAAAAAATATTTGTCAGTTTCCCCAGTGTGTTAGCCGAATGTAATTTTTAGTATTTCAGCCTTCTGATCAGCTACTATGCGAACCCATTATTGCGGTCAACTCCGAGCAGAGAATATTGGAGAGACAGTTACCTTGTGCGGATGGGTAGACCGTCGCCGCGACCACGGAGGCGTGATTTTTTTAGATATACGCGATCGCTCTGGTATTGTTCAAGTTGTCAGCGATCCCCAACGCACCCCTGATTCTTATCAACTGGCAGAAACTCTGCGAAACGAATATGTAGTTAAAATTACTGGACGGGTAACTCAGCGTCCAGAAGATTCTCTCAATCCTCGCCTACCGACGGGTGAAGTGGAAATTTATGCCGATCAGATTGAATTACTCAATCGGCTCAATAAACAGCTACCTTTCCAAGTAGCAACTTCAGAAACCGAACCTGTGCGGGAAGAGTTACGGTTGAAGTATCGGTATTTAGATCTCAGGCGCGATCGCATGAGTCAAAATCTGCAACTGCGCCACCAAGTAGTTAAAGCTATCCGCCGATTCTTAGAAGATGCGGAAAACTTCATTGAAGTTGAAACACCAATATTAACTCGCTCAACGCCAGAAGGTGCGAGAGATTACCTTGTACCAAGTCGGGTGAATCCTAGCGAATGGTTTGCTTTACCTCAGTCACCGCAACTGTTTAAGCAACTGTTGATGGTAGCTGGATGCGATCGCTACTATCAAATTGCTCGTTGCTTCCGAGATGAAGACTTACGCGCAGATAGACAGCCAGAATTTACTCAACTTGACATGGAAATGAGTTTCATGTCCCAAGAAGAAATTCTGCAACTAAATGAAGAGTTAACTTGCCACATCTTCAAAACTGTTAAAGGTATTGAACTACCTCGACCTTTTCCTCGCTTAACTTATGCGGAAGCGATGGATAAATACGGCAGTGATAAACCAGATACTCGCTTTAATTTAGAACTTGTCAACGTCTCTGATTTAGTCAAAGACTCGGGCTTCAAAGTCTTTTCTGGCGCTGTGAATAGTGGAGGCGTGGTTAAAGTTCTGCCGATTCCTGGTGGTAATGATGCTATTTCTAATGTCAGAATTAAACCAGGTGGAGACTTATTTAAGGAAGCAACTGAAGCTGGTGCTAAAGGTCTAGCTTATATCCGTGTACGTGAAGACGGTGAAATTGATACCATTGGCGCAATTAAAGACAACCTGAGTGAAGAACAAAAACAAGAACTCCTCAGACGCACAGGTGCAAAACCTGGTCACTTGCTGCTATTTGGTGCAGGCGACACCAACACAGTTAATAAAACTTTAGATCGTCTGCGTTTAGTAATTGGTCAGCAGTTAGGGTTAATCGATCCAAATAAACTTAACTTACTTTGGATCACAGACTTCCCCATGTTTGAGTGGAATGCAGAAGAAAAACGCCTAGAAGCACTCCACCACCCTTTTACTGCACCTCACCCAGATGACTTAGCAGACTTAAAAACAGCCCGCGCCCAAGCTTATGATTTAATTTTCAACGGCTATGAAATTGGCGGCGGTAGTCTGCGAATTTATCAGCGCGAAGTGCAAGAGCGAGTGTTTGAAACTATTGGCTTATCTCCAGAAGAAGCACACAATAAGTTTGGGTTTTTACTGGAAGCCTTTGACTTTGGTACGCCTCCGCATGGTGGTATTGCCTACGGTTTAGATCGATTGGTGATGCTATTAGCTGGGGAAGAGTCAATTCGAGACGTGATTGCGTTTCCTAAGACTCAGCAAGCGCGGTGTCAGTTGACAAATGCGCCTTCTAGTGTTGATACGAAGCAGTTGAAAGAATTGCACGTAGCTTCGACATATAAGCCGAAAGCTTAATATAATTAACAAAATTACTTGTCAGGGTAAGGAGATTCAGTTTTCCTTACCCTGATTTGTTAAATAAAACTGACTTAATCAGGTTTTATAACAACGGTTGCGATAAAACGCAAATCTCCCCCTCCCCTTATTAAGGGGAGGGGGTTGGGGGGTGGGGTAATGCGTTTAATTAGGTTGACCGTTATACTTAGTGAGACTTAAACATTTTGTAGTCTAAGCGTTTGTCGTTTAAAATTAATTCATCTTTAATTACTGCGTATTTAAAAAACATATGTTTGCCAGAACACGCCGAGTTTTAGCTCAATTTTTTAATAAATCGAGGAAAATTAACAATGAACCACTCAATAAAGTGAGTTTGATTGTCATTATTTTGATTGATATTTTTATTTTGGTTAATGTTTTTACGGGACTTGATGATATTAGCAGATGGCAAATCGCCCCTTCGCAGTCTTATCCATGTTATGTCGAGTGGCAAAATTACCAAACACAAACTAATAAAGACACTATAGATAAAAAGTATGAACTTTTGAAGCTTTCTTTGCCAGTTGATAATAACACTCAATCTAGTTTAGTTTCTGAATATCGCCAAGCCGAAGAAGGACATTTAGGAAAAGTTTCAGAAGCTTGCTTAAAATATGCTGATTACAAAGATAAGATTAATAATTCCACAAATCAGCAAGCTCTAAAAGCCATTGAGCAGAAACAAGCAAAAATTACTAATCTTGAACAAGCAAGCCGCACTATTCGTAGCCAATATGACTCAACACTATTAGAAAAAATTGCAGGTCAGTCTCGCAATCAATCCATTAATTCAGTTGGTGCTGAAAAAGCAAAACAGACGTTATATCAAAACACTCGCACAATTTCTACACTTAAGAAGGAAATTTCTAATCTTAAAAACGAATTGATTGCCAAGCCGGAAAGTATTAGCTTCATAGCCTTTCTTAATGATGACGGAAAATTTAATGAAGTTGAAAAAGGCTATCGACAGGCATCATTTTGGTATCCCAGTATCCAATTCGGGTTTCAATCTCTCTTTCTTCTGCCGCTTATTTTCCTTGCTTTATTAGTTCAAAACTTTGCAGGGCGGAAAGGATATGGACTCATCTCGCTGATTAGTTGGCATTTGCTGGTTATATTTTTTATACCCCTAATTTTTAAGATATTTGAATTTCTGCAAGTCGGGGTAATATTTCAATTTATCTTTGATATTATTAGTGCCTTGTTTGGCAGGTTACTTTTCCTAATCAGTTATCTTTATATCTTGATAATTCCTCTGGTTGGCTTTGGACTTATCAAGTTTTTTCAAAAATTTGTCTTTAATACTAAAGCCCAGGTAGCTATAAGGGTTCAGAGATCCTGCTGTGTAAACTGTGCCAAAACAATCAGACACCACGATAGCTACTGTCCGCACTGTGGTTATTATCAATACGTTGAATGCCAAAACTGTCACAATCTTACTTACGAACATCTGCCATACTGTAAACAGTGCGGACATTCTCAAGAACCAAGTAAATTATAATCGTTGATGTCGTCAAAGTACTAAAGGACAAGGTATTACCTAGTCCTCAAACCGTGCGGTCGCATTACTGTGGGCAATTTCCTCGGCAATCAACACCGATTGATCCGATTAAGCTATTGGGCTGATATTGCTTGGTTTCGTGATACTCTCCCGAATCTTCTGGATAAATTCCTGCAAACTGTTGATTATTAGTTGCATCAGGTCGGAAAAAAATATTTTCTACTGGTTGGTTAGCAAATTTGATGTACTCTCTTGATTCAACTGCGGTGTTATAAAACAAGGTAGCATCTCCATAGATTGCTTCTGCTTGTTTGATAGGTGTACCTACTCCAACTTTTTGCGCTGTCTGATAATCAGGGTTATCAGTAAATATAGATTCAATTAGTTGAGAATTCTTAAAAGTAGTTTCCGCAGGATAGAGGATGTAATATTGTACTTTAGCTGAAGAGATAACTGCGATCGCATCCCAGTCAACCATAAAAGGTGACTTAATTTGAAATTCTGCACTCGCACCCAAAACTTTTTTTAATTGTCCATAACTCATCCCCAACTTAGCTGCACCAATTCCCCTTGCTGAAATTATCTTGTTTTGAGATACAACAGTAGTATTAGGAGTTATACGAGTTGGGTTAGCATTTACAGAAGTTGCTACCGACTTGGGTTTTTCTGTTTTAGAGATAGAAGTAGGGCTAGAACTTGCGTTTTGTTGAATTCTTGGGGATGTTCGAGAATTGCTAACAGGGGTAGGTGTTGTTATTGAAGAATTTTGTTCACTACATCCAATCAACGACAACATTAAAATTAAATAACCGGAAAGCAATGATTGATATTTCATCATTAAAACCTAATGAAAGGGATTACACTTAGATAGAGTTCCCTCTTAGAATTTTTTTAGTAATGTAATAAGTTTTGTCAGATGTATGATAAAATTAGCTCTACCTAATTATTATTTCTTTCACTCGCTGTCTGCTATAATCCGCAACTTTTAATAAATATTAATACTTTCTCATGTTGAAAAGTTAAAGCTTTTTCCCAGTCCCCCATCACCAGTCCCCAATTCCTAAAGCATAAATATTTATTAAAAATGCGTAAGTTTATATAAATGTCATTTTCGTTTAGATCCAGCTAAATTCTTAGGAAATACTAAATCATCTTGGGCATCAATAGTTAGTAGCTCTGGGTTGCAGAGTTTAATAGCAACTTTTATTCCTTGTGCTTGCTCACTTTTAAGATCTTCAATATATCCTGGGGAATAATCTTGAGCTTCTTGCTCATTCTCAAAAGGACCAAAATAATAAATACATCGGGGTTGTTCCGTAGTAATTTTTATCCACCACTGCTTACTTCTAAAATTTAACAAACTTGGGATAATATTCCTAATCAAATCTAATAAATTCATAAAATTAAGCAGGTTGAATCAACAATAGTATTATATTATATCTAATCCGATTGCTTAAAAATAATTCAAAATTTTACTTGTTTGAACTTTGCGATCCTTTGCGCTTACCTTTGCGCCCTTTGCGTTAAAAAAATATAATTCCAATACAACCGGATTTTATCTTAAATCTTTAGGCTTTGGGGACTGGGGAGGAGTGATGGGTGACTAGGAAATCTGAGTAAGTCCCGATCAAACTACAGTAAATTTTAGCAGGTGTTAGATGAAATCGGGAAGTTCCAAAGCTAATTGGTAGATTTCACGGCGGGAGAGGGAAGTTGCTTGAGCTAACTGACGACTAGCTTGCGATCGCGACAACCCCTCCCTCAGCAACCGTTGTAACTCGGCTTTCAGTGCTGTTTCAGACAGTACCGGAGCGATAAACTGTGTACCAGCAACTAATATAGTAAATTCTCCTTGAGGTTCACGTTGAGTGTAGTATGCCATCGCATCACTAATACTTCCTCGCCAAAACTCCTCATGCAACTTAGTTAACTCTCTTGCTAACACGATTTGTCGCGCTTCTCCCATCGCAGAGGCTAAGTCTTGCAGAGTTTGTCGCACTCGGTGTGGAGCTTCATATAAAATGATCGTGCGACTTTCACTAACCAAAGATTCTAAGCGATCGCGTCTTAATTGTCCTTTAGGCGGTAAAAATCCTTCAAATACAAACCTATCTGTAGGTAAGCCCGCAGCACTCAACGCTGTAATTACCGCAGTAGCACCTGGAAGTGGTACGACTGACACCCCAGCATCAATACAAGCTTTAACTAAATAATATCCAGGGTCAGAAATTCCTGGCATTCCCGCATCTGTCACCAATGCGATCGCACTTCCTTGATTTAGCTTCTCTATTAACTCAGGAATGCGCTGCTGCTGATTATGTTCGTGATAGCTAATTTGGGGAGTTTTAACTTGAAAATGATGCAATAATTTTCCAGTATGGCGCGTATCTTCCGCAGCAATCAAGTCTACAGTTTGTAATATCCGCACCGCCCGAAAAGTCATATCTTCTAAATTACCAATTGGTGTCCCTACCACATACAGTAAACCTCTTTTCATTGATGGCTGTTGTAGTTTATCTGCGTTCATCTTTCTTGATCTGCGCTCTAAAAAATCAAAATTTATAACTTTATGGCAAAAAAGGGGTTATTTGTCGGTTTAGTCACCTTAGACTTCGTATATTTAGCCAATGC
Organism: Crinalium sp.; assembly: GCA_049646245.1. GTDB lineage: Bacteria > Cyanobacteriota > Cyanobacteriia > Cyanobacteriales > PCC-9333 > Crinalium. The sequence continues at coordinate 12,197 of JBARVL010000496.1, forward strand.
TGCTCCTAGCAATAACCAAAAAGTAGTTGCTCTGGACTATACAGTGACAGCAGGGGGACCTGCAACAAATGCAGCAGTAGCATTCAGTCACTTGGGAAATCAAGCAACATTGTTAGGGGTAGTGGGGAATCATCCAATTACACACCTAATCAAGGCAGATTTAGCATCTTATCAGATAGCGATCGCCGATCTCGATCCTAACCAAAAAGAACCACCGCCAGTGTCATCAATCATTATCACTAAAGATACAGGCGATCGCGCGGTGATCTCTATTAACGCCACAAAAGCCCAAATCCCGATTGAACGCATTCC
>JBARVL010000497.1:0-9203 GCA_049646245.1 Crinalium sp.
CTTCTGCTGTAATCCACGCTCTGGGTGGCAAAGATGCCAAGGTTGAAGTTGCTGATTTTCTCCCATTTCCCAACGCTGTTGCTGGTGAAAGTAAAATTAGCGCGGCTGGTGCGTTGGTTATTAGCAAGTCCACAGCGCAAGTGTTTTTCAAGCTTCTAGCGGAAGGAAAGCTGCCCAAAGAATTTGCTGGACAACTTGGCCCACAAGTAGTGCGATGGAAGCAATTGGCTGAAGGTTAGAAAGCACCTATCTTCGGTTTAACCGAAGATGAAAAAAGGCGATCGCTGCTTGAATGCGATCGCTTTTAAATTATCAGCATTCCGAAAACGAAAAAAAGAGGGGATCGCACTTTTTTGTTTTATTTTCAGGTATGTTGAAAGTGAGTGCTTGGGATTCGGATAATTCGGTTTCTGCTCCTGCGGGGATTATTTGTATCCAAACATTAGATTTCCCCCCTATTTCCGCAAAGGAATAAATCAAACATTCTTTTGTAGGGCAATTTAAAGAAAAATTACCATCAAAGTCTGTAAGCGTAATCATCCCCTATCTTAGTTTGCTCATTGTTTTAGTTGCTAATTCTGCTGAATTTAACCAGACCAAATAAAGAGTCGAGTCAATTATCTTTGTGAAGTCTTGCGACGACTTTTTCAGTGCCTCACAGTTAAAAGGGCTGTTCGGAACACAACTGTCATACCAACTTTGAGAAGATTGAAGTTTTATCCCTACCTCAATGGTTTTCATTGTTGTTTCCCAAAAAGGGGCTTTCAGCTTATGTTCTATTTGCTGACAATTGTTGTTTATTGGTTCACAAGGAAAATACCGAATTGAGTTGTTAAAAACAGGTATTGATCTATTTTCCGAAACTAGATACTGCTTCCCAGATATTGTTTGACCCGCTAAGACAGGTATATTAATGACAGAGCCAAATACAGTTGCTAATACAAGGCTAGTTATTTTATTCATGGGGATGAGTGCAAATTGACTGGTTTAAGAATCTCTGTTTATTGGCTCTATTTTTAAGGTTTTGCAATTAAATTTAATAAAACTGAAAACAGAAAAGGCGATCGCACCAGATCGCCTCAAACTTAAAAAGTGTTAATTGTCTTGGTGAAACGAATCGCTCACTTTTTACCAAACACCGATCGCATTCTCAGCAAGTGTCTCCCGCTCCCCGTTCTCAAATTCAACGGTGTACCACCAGACACCCTTTTCATATCCCATCATCTTTACCCGCGCTGCTCTACCCTCAATGACAACTGGATCGTTCCAAGTGAATTTAGGTTTAGGAAAATGACGAAAAAGCTTTACAACATCCCTACCGAAAGGGGAAGGATCTGGTTCTGCCCTGCAAATACCGAGTGCTTGAGTCCGTCTGGTAATGTCGCATAACCGTAACAACCAAGGTAGATATTTAGGTGCTTTCTTGGATTTGCACCACTTGTAAGATTCGATTACAGAAACTCCAGCAGCCCTAGCTAAAGCATCAGAACAAGCCTCTGCATAATTGTTTCGCACCAGCGAGTGTTTAACCCATTGGGCGCAAAATTCATTCACTGACATGGGGCGATCGCAATTTTCTTTGATGTAGTTGAGCAAGTCTTGGATTCGATCTTCACGAGATATTGGGAGTTTTTCGACTTGTTTTAAATCGTTCATAGTTCAGAAGTGAAGAGTGTTAAGAAAAGAGGCTTTTAGCAAAGCCTCTAGCGCGAGAAATGAAACTTAAAAAAGTGCTAGTTGACCAGGCGTTACAACTCGGTCATATTCGATGCGATTGATTCGCTCCATTGCTTCCTCTACGCTGCTGGTGAGATAGCAACGATTAGTTAATGGGTCGTAAGCTTCTGTCGCATCAACCCACCAGTCACAAATAAACCAACCCCGATAGGAATAACTGCAATCAGTAGGATCTAAATCTAGAAAACCACCTGTTCCAAACAGGCAATTACATTCCGTCAAACTGCGTCGGATCGAATCAATCGACCAATTCAAAGCAATTTCAATGTCAGGGAAAATGCCTGGATGCCAATGAAGTTTTTGGCAGTCATCAACAATTTCAACTCGGTAGCCTTCATAAACCTTGTAGAGTCTAATTTGTGATTTCATTCCAGGGAAACCATCAACTAATGGGGGAACGTAATCATCAAAGATTTGTACAAGGTTAGAAACGCATTGAATGTGAGGATTCAACTCAAACATCTTTCTACCCCTGGCACACTTTGATTGCATCCAGCACCGATGGCAACCATCGGATCACAGTTATAGTTTTGTTGTTGTGTTGACCAGATTCTAAAAGCACTTTGCCGTACTTCTCTCCTGCATCAGTAAGGCTCCACTCCAAAACTTTCTTACCCTTAGAGTTGATTCGATGTCCGGGAGTTTGCAGCCCTGCTATATACAAAGCTTGGTTGATTGATTGTGGTGTTATTGGTTTTTGCAACTGATGGCGCTGTGCGTACATTTCGCCTAATCGCGTTGGAGAATAACGACGATCGCTATCAGGAGTCATCAGTGTTAGTGCTTCTTTGGCAGCTTTGAGCATCGGCTGATACTCTGGATGCTGGAGCGCGATCGCGCTCATCTTGGCTGATTGAATTAGTGCGACATCTACACCTTTGCTAATTAAGGGGTCAAGCAAGGTGTTGAGTAGAGAAAGAGTGTTTGTGATGCCTAACTCAGTTTGTGGTTGGAGTTCTTGATGCTTCCAACCAGTTATGTTTTGAATCCAAGTTTCAATACCGCTACTATTGAATCGGTCTAGTGCAAATTCTGCTTTTTCGTGACCTTCAAACGCATAGTGCTTTATTATTGCTGCACAAACGTTAGACCGCAGAATCTTGACTTTGCCCCCTCGTTTAATAAATTTTTCCGACAGGTGCAAATCTTTGTCCAGTAAGTATTGTAGCCGTTTTGGTGCTTTGCCTAACGACAGGTTTTGTAGCAATGATGAGATTGTGTCTTTGTGTAGTCCGCACAAAATGGCTAGTCCAGAATAGCTCATACCACTCTCACCAGTGGCTTCAACCGTAAAAAATTCTGCGCCGTCTAATTCTTGGCGTATGATATTCACTTGGATCTCCATAGTTATAGCTGGGGTCTAAGCGATCGCTCGAAGTTGTCCAGACAGGGAGCGATCGCCTTTTAGTCTTTGTTTTCTTCAATCTTCAGCAGATCGGCAGGGCTAACGGTTTCACCTGTCCATTGAGAGCAGAGTCTCGCCAACTTAACCAAATTAGAAAAATGACCTCTATCAAGCGTCCCTTCAAGAGCTAAACGTAGAGTGTTACGCCCAACTTCATCAGGGGTTCCTTTAATTTCCTCGTATATCGAGTTAACGGATCTGGGTTCGCCATCCTCGTCTTTCATCCAATAACGGGAAATGTCCAGGTAAACTCGCATACCCTCTAACTCCATACAAATACCTACACTCAAAACATTCTCTCCTAAAACTCAACTAATCCAATTGTTGCATTCCAACATTCTAACTGTCAATATGTTGACAGTTGACTTTCAACGTGCAATGATTATTACATAAAGAGGGCGATCACCTCTGTCTGGAAAACTAAGCGATCGCCCTCTAAACCAAACCCCTAAATACATAGAGGCTAATTTCATCATGCCACAACTGTTAACTAAGCCGATCGCACCACCCAGAGCGATCGCACTCAAAGACCGTCAAATCGTCGCGCAAGTACTGTCTTGGGACTTGTATCGAGAAGTCAGCCCAGACGAAATTGAATCATTCCGAATCGTCAACGATATTTTGTGGGTCAACCTAACAGGCGATCGCGCGGTTCCGATTGCAGTTGAAACTTTTCGCAATATCTTAGCTCAACAAACCCAGCAACAGGCGCAGCGCGAACTTGACGAATATATCGAAAAGCAGTCTGAAGCGATCGCACCAGAGCCAATTGAAGTTGATTCCACTGATGGGGTTTACCGCGTTTGGAAATCCACACAACTGCTTGGTACATACTATCGCGACAACACTGGCAAATGGGTTGCTCAACCACGTTACGGGCAATCCCGACGCTACAAAACTGCTAACCAAGCACAGAAAGCATTAGTTGCTACTCGATAAATCACCACAATCACGCTGCTAACGCAGCGTGGCTACCGCTTCATTAAGTAAAACCATGAAACCAAACAAGTTTTTCCCATCATCTGTAGTGCTACCACCACGTAAATACAATCTGGGTGACTCAGTGCAATACAGCTTTGATGATGGTGTCACAGACGACAGGTACTACCAACAAGGTGTCATTTTCGGTTATCAGTATCAGCACAAAGATTTCGGCTTAACGGGTGACGTAATCGTTTCTCGTCCAGGTTGGGTATATTGCGTGATCTGGTTCTATGAATCAGGCGATAGCGATTGTACTGCTTGTCCTTATGCCAGCCACACCCATGAGGATGACTTAGAACTGATTGACGAATCAAACAACGTCATCCCGTTTACTCCTCAACTACCTGTACTGCAACGTGCTACCCGCTATCAAGCACTACTTAAAGGTATGGGTGAGAAAGCCGTTGCAGTGACACTGCATGACACCAACGAAGGTAAGGGATTTGTCCATTTAGATGTGTATGCTCGTTTACCGCAACGGCTGAACAAGCCAAAACAGGTATTGATTGGACAACCTGTCACTGTTACTGATTCTCCCATTGCAGAACCCAGAATGCACTATATCAAACGTGCATTAGCTAACGGTCAAGTGGAGCGGTATTCCTACACTTATGCCGATACAAATGTTTGGCGTTTCAACGTGACTGTTATGCCGATATTTGGCACTGAAGAAGTCATCACAGTTGTTGAAGATGCAGAAGATTGGCAACTCGGTTACTGGAATAGTCGCGTCACTGATTAATTTTCAAACCTGCAAGCACTTTCTACCAATTCTGATATCTGGAGAGAATCATCATGCAACGTAAAACTATTGCTGCTGTGTTTTATCTGACGTAGCCACAACTATTAAAGAAGTTCGCTTAGTTGGTCGTAACAAATGCCCTTGGGCAAAATATGTAACTGCTACTGGTCGTAATTGTGCAACCTTCATTTCACCCAAAAAGTTTGTTGGCTATCATTTTCAGTTTCAAACTAATAAAGCAATCTGCACTGATTTAGAAACTGGTATTCAGTACACCATCAATCTCAATCCTGTAATTTGCAGTTGTAACACTTCTAACTGCCAACACCTTAAAACTGTTCAAATTCAGCCAGAATTTATTGCTAAAACATCAATTCCACAAGTACCCACACTTGGTTATGGCGACATTGTAGAAATCGTTGGTGAGCGGCATGGCGACGAATTCATTTGGGAACAAGGCAAAGTTATTGATGTGCTTGCTGATGGTTGGATTAACGTTCAAATTCAGCGCAAGGTGTTGATGTACCAACCTGATGATATTGTGCTGGTTAAAAAAGCACCCCCACGTCCTAAAAGTTCAATCTCTAGTTATCAAGCAGTTAAGCACATAGTTGGTTGGTCGCCCTATCGGGCTGTTACGGCTTAGTTATTCACATCAAAGGTCGGAATGATGTCTAAACCCAAAAAGTTAATGGGCGTTCAACAATGCCTAATTACTACAGACAAAGGTACGGCGAAAAGCCAGAAGGGTGGAAAGCATCAGGAAAGCGCATAAATCGTGGGCTGTATCGTTCAAAAGATGGTTCGATGGTGAATGCAGATTTGAACGGTAGTGCAAATATTTTACGAAAAGTAGCCAGCAATCTAAGTATAGACTTAGGCTCACTGGGTAGACGGTCTTTGACAACCGTAGCGAGAGTTAGACTTTGGGCGTTGCCTAAACCTACTCTGTCAGCAGAATCTCAATCCCTTCAGGGCGCTTGAGTGTCAATTTAACCTTCTGCGAGTTGTTTCCATCGCATTACCTGTGCTTAGTTACAACAGCAAGAACGACCATGCCTAATTGATGAGATGCCAGCAATTGTTCCAAATTTGGATTAGTCGGATTGTGGCGTTAAAATAATAAAGCGATCGCAATTAATACGCGATCGCTTTTTCAAACATATGATATACATTTCCGACACTCAAAAACTTATCCACAGTCCGATAATCGAATTATTTGAACTGTCGGAATACGACTCAGCAAATGCCAGTGCAGTATTTAGATTTTGCAACATTAACACCGTAATTTGGCAGGGGAATACTCACCAAGCTTTGCCTTGCGAGGCTACAGGATTTGAGTTTCGCACTGGTGGAGCCTTGCCTCGTCCACACATTAAAGTATCAAATATTGGTAACGTCGTTTCTTCATTGATTACCAATTACAACGATCTGGTGGGCGCAAAGCTGACTCGAAAACGCACTTTAGAAAAATATTTAGATGGTCAGCCGCAAGCTAACCCAGTGGCTGCATTTGCCGACGATATTTGGTACGTTGATCGCAAGGTAACAGAAACCAACACTGGTGAACAACCAATTATTGAATGGGAATTGGTCAGTTCGCTGGATTTGGAAGGATTAGAACTCCCGCGCCGCACAATCGTATCATCCGCTTGTACCTGGAAGTATCTTTCTACTGAGTGTGGTTACACTGGCGCACCCGTAGCGAAAATTGATGATTCAACCACCGCAGATATCGATTCAGATCAGTGCGGAAAGAGGATCGCTAGCTGCAAATTACGATTTGGTGAAAATGCTGTATTGCCTTTTGGCGGTTTTCCAGGTGCAAGCCGTTACGCTTAAAGCAAATTGACACTCCTCAGCCTAAAGGCATGAGGATTCTTCATTCAACGTTAGAACGTGCTTCGACCAGGCTTGCACCAAGTAGAGTAGTGGTTCCGACTCCTGAAGCGTTACTTTGGGGATGCCCTCCCCTAGACTTTGCTTTAAGCAAAATGTTGATTGCCGCGTTCTCGTCCCTGTGGAGATTACAACCACAAACACAAATATGAGTTCTGGTGCTGAGAGCCTTTTTTACTGCTCTCTTACACTGGCTACATTCTTGGCTTGTATAGTGTGGAGGGACGGCAATAGCTAATTTTCCAAACTTTGTAGCAAAATACTCTAACCACTGTCTGAACTGATACCAACTAGCATCAGCGATTGATTTAGCTAAACAATGGTTTTTGAGCATATTTGCTACCTTTAAGTCTTCATAGGCTACTAAGTCGTTAGACTTGCATACGTTTCGCGCAATTCGTTTTGCGTGTTCATTCCGTTGCCTATTTACTCTTAAATGTTTTTTAGAAAACCTAACTCTTGCCTTGCGACGATTATTTGAACCATAATAGTTTTTTTATTCCTGAAATTAATAATGATAAGTTTTATACCACACGAACTAAAACAGCAGATAGCCAAATTATCAAACATTTTTTTTCCCAAGAGTTTTGTGGATTAATCGTCAACAACAACTTGTTAATCCCCGCAAAGAATATTGCTGACAACCCTAACGAGCGGTTTGTGTTAGATCCTCAAGCGTGGATTGATGCAGAAGCCAAAGGACAAGTTACCTGCATCGTCCACAGCCACACCAACGGGAATAATAATTTTAGTCCTGCTGATATTACCGCCTGCAAACAACTAAATATTCCTTTTTATTTACTTACTTTGCCTATTGGCGATGAAGCATATTACGATCCGCGCATTATTCAGCCGTACATAGGTAGGCAATGGCAGTATGGAGCAACTGATTGTTATGCGCTAGTGCGCGATTGGTACAAACAAGAATTAGATGTAAAATTAGCTGACTTTGAACGAGGTGAGATCGGCGAGTGGGAAGATCTCAGTTGGAACAAGTTTGCAGAAAACTTTGGAAATCAAGGCTTCATCAAAGTATCCGAACAACCTCAAAAAAATGATGTTATTTTGATGCAAATTAGCGCACCTCACCCTAACCATGTTGGTGTGATAATTGAAGAGAGTGGATATATGCTGCATCATTTGTGCGGACGCTTATCAGAAAAAGCTTTATTTGGAGGTTATTGGAAAAAAACTTGCATATCAATATTGAGAAAAATTTAGCCATCTTCGGTTTAACCGAAGATAGAAACTATGATTACCATTAAACTTCTAGGAAAACTCGGTCAATTGTTCGGCAGAATTCATTACTTTGAAATTAATACTCCAGCAGAAGCCGTAAGGGCGTTATCAGCAAATTTCAAGAATTTTCGTAAATATTTGCAAGAATCATCTGAACAGGGAATTGGCTATCAGGTTGTAAACGAGCGATCGCTTTCCGAATCAGAATTGCATCACCCACTCAACCCTGTTAAACCGCTCATCATTGCTCCAGTAGTTTATGGCGCTGGCGGCAATACGGGAAAAATTATTGCTGGAGTAGGGTTGATAGCAGCTTCCGCATTTATGCCAGCTTCGATCTCGCTACTTGGATTGAGTATTGCTAGTTCCACCGTGGGTTTGATAGGCGCTTCACTACTATTAGGCGGTGTCTCTAGAATGCTTTCACCACAACAAGAAAAACTAAAAGAGAAGCGTTCCTACTCATTCAACGGCGCTGTTAACAATGTAGGACAGGGTAAGCCTGTCCCATTATGCTATGGCAGATTGCGGGTGGGAAGTCAGACAATTTCTACGGGCATTACAACAGCGCAGATCTAATGTCAAAAATACCCTATGTTGCTGGTTCTGGCGGAAAAAAGAAAAATAGTAAAAATTCATCTAGCCAACAAGCAGATACGCTGCAATCCAGTTCCACTGCCAAGATTTTAGATGCTATATGTGAAGGAGAAATCTACGGATTAGTAAATGCAGATCAATCTATATATCTGGACGGAACACCCATCAAAAATACCGATGGTAGCTACAATTTTCCCATTCAAGATGATGACGGGAACTATACTGCTAGCGCAATTAAATACGAATTTCGCCCTGGTACACAAATTCAAGAATATATACCAGGTATAGCTGATGGCGTAGAGAATAATATCAGTGTCAATCAGGAAGTCAAAGTTAGCACTGGAGCAGTAACTAAAACAATTGCCAGCGCGGATACCGATGCAGTAAAAGTATTGATCGCTCTACCTGCACTACAAGAATACAAATCAGACGGCTCGATCAAAGGTGCAAAAATTCAATTCAAGATCTATATCAAACCCAATAATGGTAGCTTTATTGAGAGAGTTGACGAAACAATCAGTGGAAAATCATCGGGAAGATTTGAAAAGGAATATTATCTACATTTAGAAGGTTCTGCGCCCTGGCAAGTCAAAGTCGAAA
>JBARVL010000498.1:0-9892 GCA_049646245.1 Crinalium sp.
GGCGTAATTTTAAATCATCTGTGGCGGCAGTTGAGCGAATTTTGTTGCTATTTCCTGATGCTGTAATGGAATTGCGCGATCGCGGTTTGCTTTACTATGAATTACAACGATGGCAAGAAGCTTCTGAAGATTTAACAACATACCTCACTCGGCTTCCTGATGCTGAAGATGCTGAAGTGATTCGACAAGTGCTTAGACAATTATCAATTAACAATTAACAATTATCAATTACCCTACAACTGATTGTGCTGTCTAGGTTTTAACTCTACAAGTTGTTAATAGCCGACGCAAGCAGTGGCTATAATATCAAATTCGGTGGCATTGGAATTATATCTTTTTTTTTAACGCAAAGGTCGCAAAGGTAAGCGCAAAGGATCGCAAAGTAAAAAGCAGTAGAATTTTGAATCATTCTTAAGTAACCGGAAACGATATAACTCAAGGCACAAAGCAAACAGGCTCTTTAATTGTTAATTGTTAATTGTTAATTGTTAATTGTTAATTGTTCTCTGCTACTCTTTTGAGACGCTTTAACTGTGCTTGCATATCCTGTTGTGTCCACGAAGAGGCAAAGGTATTGAAACCCCAACTAATTAGAGGATTGGGAATTTCAAACTCAAATCTATTGACAAGAAGCGTTCCTTGTGAATTTGGTTGACATTCCCAGCGATCGCATCCCTGAAAAAATCCCTCAAACCCCCAAACTACTAGCCCTGGTTCCCTCTCAATCACTACACTGTTCAGGGTGGGCTGTAATACAGGGATTTGAATCACAAAACGGCTTTTACTACCAACATCGGTACTCCACTCCCCGACAGGTTGACAAACTAGCGCAGGGTTAAGCCATCGGTGCATTAACCTTAAATCTGTAATGCAACGCTCAACTATCGTGGCGTTGGCGTTGATTTGGATAGATTGTTCAAAGACTTGAGGCGACATAAATACTGATGCCGTGTTTTTCAGGCGCGTGTGAGATACTGTGAGTTCTAAAATATGCAAATCCGCTACTTTTAATATAAAGGAAGATTACAAGTGGCTAAAGTGGTGCATAATGTTGTCCATATTGCTCTAACGGTTATTTCAGCCTGGAATTGTGAGCAAATTTGCACTATTTACAACAAATTCCCCAGATAATCGTAGAGCAAGCATGGCTATTGCCAAAAACCCAAGTTTATGCCTGTAAAGTCGCAAAGGGTTTCCTACCAAGTATGAATGAATTTTGGTCAGTAATTACACAAAGCATCGGCGTTGATGATTCGCTGTTGTGGTCGCAAATAATCGCACAGGCTACCCCAGCCAGACCTCAACCAGGAGTTGCGCCAGGAGTAAACGGGCTTTTCCAAGGTCTAGGTTTCAGCTTAGGTCCATCGTTGCTCAATTTGGTGGCAGCGATCGCAGTTTTAGTAATTGGTTGGATAGTGGCGCTCGTCGCTTCCGCAGTCGTTAATGGACTACTGAAGCGTACTAATATAGATAACCGCCTAGCTGCTTGGATTACTGGACGTTCAGATGGTGCTGATGCTCCACCTGTAGAAAAATGGATCTCCAGTATTGTCTTCTGGTTGATCATGATCTTGGTGTTGGTCGCATTTTTAGACCAACTTAAACTGACGGTTGTTTCTCAACCTTTAAATAATTTCCTCTCTCAAATCCTGGGCTTTTTGCCAAAATTAGGCGGCGCTGCCATTTTGTTAGGCATTGCCTGGGTAATAGCTACAGCAGTTAAATTATTAGTAACACGCACTCTGCGTACTCTGCGTTTAGATGAACGTTTAAATCAACAAGTAGGTTCATCTCCTCAGCCCAACCAGTTGTCTTTAAGTGACACCCTAGCCAATGCGCTGTACTGGTTCATTTTTCTGTTATTCTTGCCTTCTGTTCTCAGTACCTTAGAGTTGCAAGGAACACTGCAACCAGTACAGACGCTACTAAATCAAATACTGGCAATTCTGCCGAATATTTTAGCGGCGGTGCTAATTGGATTTGCAGGTTGGTTAGTTGCACAGGTAGTACGTCGAATTGTTACAAATCTGTTAACTGCAAGTGGTACTGATCAGCTAGGTCATCGCGTTGGGTTGAATCAACCATCAGGTGGTAAATCTCTTTCTTGGATTATCGGTACGTTTGTCTATGTACTGATTTTAATTCCAACAGCGATCGCAGCTTTGAATGCCCTGAGAATTGATGCGATTTCCGATCCAGCAACTTCAATGTTGCAGCAGATTCTCAATGCCATTCCTCAAATTTTAACCGCCGCGTTGATTTTGGGTTTAGCTTATTTCTTAGGACGATTTGTTTCAGATTTAGTCACAAATATCCTCACAGGGCTTGGTTTTAATAACATTTTCTCTTGGATAGGATTGCCAACAAAACGCCCAGCAGCAATACTTCCTCCTAGCAGCGCACCGGAAGCATCATTTACTACTACTACTATAGAATTTGATTCTACTAATAGAGAATTTAATTCTACTAATACAGAATTTGACCCATCAACATCACAACAAGAAACTCTTATTCAGCCAACACCAACTATTACTCGTACACCTTCAGAACTTGCAGGGATTGTGGTACTTGTTGGGATTATGCTGTTTGCTACAGTAGCCGCAACTAATGTGTTGCAAATTGCAGCACTTACTTTATTAGTAAGCGGCATTGTTGTAGTACTAGGTCGAATTCTTGCTGGTTTAGTAGTGTTTGCAATTGGTTTGTATTTAGCTAACCTTGCTTACAGCTTAATTACCAGTTCTGGATCTCGTCAGTCGCGAATCTTAGGTCAAACGGCTCGGATTGCAATTATTGCCTTAGTATCAGCAATGGCACTACAACAAATGGGCATTGCTAGTGACATTGTTAACTTAGCTTTTGGGTTATTACTCGGAGCAATTGCTGTTGCGATCGCACTTGCCTTTGGTTTGGGTAGCCGCGATCTTGCCGCAGGTCAAGTTCAAGAATGGTTAGATTCATTCAAAAACCAAAGATAACTTGATCGAGACTTACAGATATAGCAACCGTCACAGGAGTTAGGATATTAGATTTATTGCTCTGGATCACAATTTTGGTTTTTTATCGCAGATGTGAGCAGATAAACGCAGATAACGCAGATGTTAACCAATATTTGATCCTTGTCAATTGCCTCCTGTCCGTTGCTATAAAACCTAGTGACCAAGATGGTCACACTATATAAGGGAGGTAGAGACGCGATCTTTCGCGTCTTTATTTTTTATTTTAGTGCGGGCATCTTGCCCGCGTTTCGTTTTAAATAATTCTTACTTATTTAAATTTCCCCCAAATTTAACTATTTGTTACTCGGCGTAAATCAATCTTGGCAGTTAATTCATCTTTAATCCGATTAATAATTGAGGCTTCATCCAAGTTTGATAAAATACGATTTACAACTGCTTTTGGTCCATCTGGTCCCCAAGAAGCACCATTAGCTAAATAAGTTTTAGTCACTTGTCCAATTACATAAGCAGAGACACCAGCAACACCCGCCTGAGTTAGCGCGACAGTTACATAAGGAGCTAAAGATGCTCCACCCGTTGCTGGTGCAGAAATACTTAGTAATCCTTTCAGAGAACTTAAACCTAAATTTGCTAAAAGTTCACTAGCAGTAATACCCCCCATACTCAGGGCAATTTTTTGTAGCAAACCTACAGCACCTTGCTGAGTCATCCCAATGCCGTAGAGCCGGGATAAAGTCAAAATTAGAGAAATATCAATTACTGCGCCACTAAGTAGATCTACGACAGTTACAGGATTAAGTGCGATCGCCACTGCCTTAGTCATTACTGCTTTCCAAATCAACTGATTGGCACTTTCATCCCGAATTACCATTTTTCGCTGCACCAACTGGTCATTGATATCATCGGCATAAAGCATCGTATTCAATGCCACCAAAGATTTACCTTCTCGATCTAAAATTTCTAAAATTTTGAGCTTTAATTCCTCTACTTGTGGCGATCCTTGACGGCGTTGTATTCCTCTACTACCATCTGGGCGTTGCACAGCTTGCGCTACTAACGGAGAAGCTGCCACCATCACAATTTCTGCGGGTGAAAGCAACTGTCGCACCCGTTCATCTCGGATTTTGCGGTAAATTGCTTGTCTATCTGCTTCTGGATATTGATCAATTTTGTTAAATACTAGCAACATCGGTTTACCCGCTTCCCGTAGTTGGGATAGTGCTTCGTATTCCACCTTAGTCATATCACCAGCAATAATAAACAGAATCAAATCAACCTGCGTGGCAATCTGACGTGCTAAGATTTCTCGTGCTTCGCCATCAACTTCATCAATCCCAGGTGTATCAATCAGTTCAACCTGAGAATTGCCTACACTTGGCAGTGTGACTCTTAAAACATCAGCAGTGCGATCGCTATTCTGAGTAGATAAGTTTTGGCTTTCTACACGCCAACTGCTACTTTGACTTGTACGAGTAACACCGTGAAGGGGACCAGTTTCAAACGCCTTTTGACCTAATAAGGCATTCAGCAGCGAAGATTTACCTCTGCCTACCATGCCAAAAGCGGCAATCTGTACTACAGAGCGTTCTAGCTTATCTAGCATGGTTGCTAGCCCCTCTATCTCTGAATCTAATCCCTCTCTTTCTTGGGGTTTTAAATCCAGATTGTCTACCAGTTCTCGTAGCGCATCAGTCGCTTGTTTATAGTTCAGTTCCGCCTGAATCTCTTTAAAGCTGAAAATCGCGCTATCTAGTTCCTGATCCAGATTAGTAGAATTTAAATTATCAGGATTAGAGTCCGACACTAAATTAGTCAAAACCGCTCCTCCTCTTACTTATTTTGATCCTACTCATTCTGGATACAGTCTGGCTGCTTTAGCAGCTATTACAGCACTTTTGCTATCGTGAGTTTTTAAAGGTTATTAACATCAGACTTATTGTGAGTTCTAAGTATCTGCCAGAAACCATTGCCCATGTCAGGATTACCCAACATTCCTGGCAACTGGGAACAATCGAAGGTGAAGTCAGCGCGGGGGAATTTGTTTGGGAGTTCTACTGGTGTTTCCGCCAAGGTGAACTTGTGGTGAAACCTTCTATGGGACGAGCTTTAATTCAAGAACCTTTGGGTAGATTTTTAGAACAGCAAGATTACAAGCTAGAACCAGGGGGCGATTATGCTTTTACTATCCGATCGCAACTTTAAAAAAATTAGTTATGGTTTATTCAACATAAATGAAATGTATGCTAGTACCATTTTACATTGATGATTTTATAATGTACATTTATGCAAATTTAATTTTTATTTGCTAATTTTAAATATCTTTCAATTAGCAAAATAGCCACAATATCATCTATCGGTCGCGGGGGTTGGCGAAATCCTTGGGGAATTAGGCTAGTAAGACCTTTAGGCGGATACATTTGCCAATAGCGATCGCGTGCTTCTAAACTGCTGTATCGTTCATCTACCATCACAATCGGAATTGATCCTAATTCGCTCGTGAGTTTCTGTTTCCAAGTTTTTGCTGTGGTTTGATCACCCATTACTAAAGTAGAAATCGCAAATTGTTCACATAAAGTTTGGATAGTTGCGATCGCACTCGCTGATGGCACAACCTCATGGTAAAGCAGTTTTTTGTCTAACCCCACGACAGCTAAACCACACTTGTCTTTTCCTGGATCAAAACCTAAAATCATTTTTCAATTAACAATTAACAATTAACAATTAACAATTAACAATTACTCCCTTCCCACTACAAGATTATCTATCTTTTTATTTTCTTTCTTCGTGTGCTTCGCGTCTTCGTGGTTTATTCAATCATTATTCTTCTGGCGGGAAGGGAGTAACAATTATCAATGACCAATGACTAATGACCAATCTTTAAAGGCTCAAGTACTAAAAACAACTTGTCCATTTTTAATAGCTACCAACTTAATTTTTAATGGACCTGAAGTGTAAGTGTCCTCGGCAGCGATCGCTTTAAGATCTACAGACTGCTTATACTGCTTTAGTTGCTCTAAAAATCGAATAAAGGTGATAACTCTACCATCGCCAACTTGCAAGATCGTATCACCCACAATTCCCACTCTACGAGCGCGAAACTGTGATGCCGCCAGTAACAAATCAATTTTTTTACGGATTTCTACCTCTGTCATAGTAGCAGGTTGAGCTTCGGTTGCCGCTACCGTATCACCTGCTTTGAAAACAACTTGATTCAATGATACATCAGCAAACACTTCTACTTGCTTTTCTCCCACCACATAATTTCCCGCAGAAAAGATGCGTACTACATAGTCGCGCCCATCCTGAATTTGGTTAATTAACTGATCGACTTGTGTTGAAGCAATTTGCACCACTCGCTCGTTAGTTTTCTTAGCCCCAGGTCGAGTTGATTCAATGCTTGTGCGGTTAGCTTGACTCAACAATTGATCGATTGCGCGACGTGCGGAGGATGGTTCAACAACCCGCAACACAGCAGCAGCCAGAACTTCATTGCGTGATAAAACAACATTACCTTGACGCAGCACTTGATAATCTTGTTCTAGCTTTCCTACTTCTTTTTCTAGAAATGCCAGTCGTTGCTCTCGTTTTTGAAGTTGTGACTCTAGTTGCTTAAGTTGTTGATCTCTTTGGCTAAGTTGTGTTTCTATTTGTTGAAATTGTTGATCTAGTTGTTTAAGTTGCTTATCTCGTTCACTAAGTTGTATTTCCCCTTGTTTAAGTTGTACTTCTAGCGTTTTGAGTTTTTGATCTTGTTCATTAAGCTGTGCCTGCCGTTGTTGCAGTTGTTGATCCCGTTGTTTGAGTTCTGTTTGTCTTTGAGTTAGTTGAATTTCTCTGTCTTTAAGTTGTTGCCCTAGCTGATTGAGGCGAGTTTCACGTTCGGAAATACCTTTTTTTAGCTGTTTTTCCAGTTCTTGCCGTTGGGAAATTACTCGCTCTCTTTGAGCAATAGTGATGTCTCGTTTAGCAATTTCGCGATCGCGCTGATTAATTTGCCCTTTTAATAAAGCAATTTGACCATTTAGTTGATTAATTTGACCACGTAGTTGAGCAATATTACCTTGCAGTTGACTGACTTGGCTATTAAGTTGATTAACTTGCTGTTTAACCTGATTGCGTTGCTCGATTAAATCTTGCCTTTCTCCCTGTATTTGTGTGATTTCCTTGCTAAGAGCAATTTTTTGTTGGGAAACAACTCCTAGCTGGCGCTGAGTAGCATTAAGTTGTTTAGCTGTTAAAGATTGTTTAGCGATTATTTCTTTCAAAGACTGATTAATTGTATCAAGCTGTGTCTCGGCTTGAGATCGCTCAGTTTTAGCTTTGGTTAATTCACTTTCTACTTGATTTTTTTGCTCAACTACTACATTTAGCTCCTTGCGAGTTGTAGAAAGTTTTCTTTGAATTACCTTGAGATCAAAAAGACCAGTTCGTAATTGTTCACTAGCTGCAATTAGAATTCCTAAAGTTAAGGCAGCAATCAAACTACCAGTAACAATGGTGACTAAGGTGGCAGTTTGCTTAGGACGCAGCTTGAATAAACTTAACCGTGCCTTCCCAACGCGCGTACCAATGCGATCGCCTGATGCCGCAATCACACCTCCTAATATTAAAATTGCCACGATCAGTATATAACCGCTTGACATCTCCCCACACCCTCTGCTCAGATACAGCCTATCTCATACCTACGGAGGTTGATGCCATTCTTGAACAGAGTAACAGATGCGGCAACTTAAATAAGCGCGATCCCAGTGGTTAACCCAAAGTAGAGTTAGATCCCCAAACCTTATGTAAACTGCTGACTTAAGGCTACTGGGTTGTGTAGAGTAATTTTTTTCTTGTGAATAGAAATCATTTTATCGTCTCGTAGCTCTCCCAGTAAACGGGTGACAGTGACACGAGTAGAACCAATTGCTTCTGCGATCGCTTGATGAGACAATTTCAGATCAATAGTAATCCCGTCAGATCCAGGCGTACCAAAATCACGACACAGAATCAGCAAAAAACTGACTAATCGAGAACCCATATCTCGGTGCGCTAAAGTTTCGATCATCATCTCTGTTTGTAAAATCCGAGATGATAACCCCCGCATCATTAACCAGGAAAGCTCAGGGTTGTCCCTTAACGATTGCTCAAATTGCTCAATTGGAGCGGACAACAGTTCTACGGGTGTAAATGCAACCGCGTGATAAAAGCGATCGGAGCGATGCCCCGTAATCAACGAAAGCACCCCAAACACGCTGTTTTCTCGCAATAAGGCTACGGTAATTTCTTCACCTGCCTCGTAAACCCTGGACAGCTTCACAGCACCTTTGAGTAAAAAATAAACCCTTTCAGCAGGATCTCCAGGGAAAAAAATCGTCTTACCGCGATCGAATGTTTCCACCACTGGGGGAAACGCACCATTTCCGACTTGACGAAATACAGATGCTAGGGGTCTATCTTGTGTCACGACCATACTCTTTACTTTTTATAGATAAGGTTTTAGCGACTAGGTATTTAGCTATTAGCAGTCAGCCGTCTGCACGTCAGCTAACACCATAAATAAATTTAGAGCCTTGAAATCACGATGCCTTTTTTAGGAGGGATGCCCGTCTTGAGAAAAATATTTCTTGATTTTTCATAAATTTAGGTGCTTGTATTCGTAGCTGACGGCTGATAGTTGATAGCTGATAGCTGATTGTTAGCGATTAATGACTATAGAAAGAAAACTTAATCTTAATTCATCAGACGTTTTTGTGCTTATTGATACAGAATCCCCTAATTTGCAAAGCTTTAACCGTTAATAAAAGCTTAATGCACAAGCTGTTTCTCTGCTAGTAAACAACAGATAACTGTAATCAAAGCTGTAAAATTACTTTACCCTTCGGGAACTATGAGCAGTAAATATTCTGCTGAATGAGCGATTGAATCAGGCTTGAATTACGTTTACAATAGAAAACCATGCTAAATTTAACTGGAAAAAACGCCCTAGTTACGGGCATTGCTAATAATCGCTCAATTGCCTGGGGCATTGCCCAACAGCTACATCAAGCTGGAGCTAATCTTGGTGTAACTTATCTCCCTGACGAGAAAGGTCGCTTTGAAAAGAAAGTTGCAGAATTAGTAGAACCCCTGCAACCAAGTTTATTTCTACCTTGTAATGTCCAAGACGATGCTCAACTTCAGGCGACGTTTGACACTGTTAAGGAAAAGTGGGGCAAGCTGGATATTTTAATTCATTGCCTTGCTTTTGCGAATAAAGAAGATTTATCGGGTGATTTTAGTTCTACTTCTAGACAAGGTTTTGCTCAAGCTTTGGAAATTAGCACTTACTCGTTAATTCAAATGGCAGGAGCAGCTAAACCTTTAATGACGGAAGGTGGCAGTATTGTCACGCTGACTTATTTGGGCGGTGTCAAGGTAATTCCTAACTATAATTTGATGGGAATTGCTAAGTCTGGGCTAGAAATGAGTGTCCGTTACCTCGCTTCGGAAATGGGACAGCAGAATGTTCGGGTGAATGGGATATCGGCAGGTCCTATCCGCACGTTGGCTTCTTCAGCAGTTGGCGGGATTTTAGATATGATTCACCATGTTGAGGAAGTTGCACCTTTACGCCGTACTGTAACTCAGTTGGAGGTGGGTAATGCTGCTGCTTTCTTGTGTAGCGATTTATCTAGCGGAATTACAGGGCAAATCCTGTATGTAGATGCTGGTTACGAGATTATGGGGATGTAAACCCCTCCCCCAACCCCTCCCCGTTGCCGGGGAGGGGAGTAAATTTTTGATTGATGTTGAGGAGTTACGCGGGTTTAAACAAGTCAGTACTTACGTTAAGATCCCCCTAAATCCCCCTTAAAAAGGGGGACTTTGAATCTTGTAGTCAACCTCTAAACAAAATCCGATAGGATAAATTAATAGTAGAAAATAATATATTGACTGCTATATTAAGG
>JBARVL010000499.1:0-2934 GCA_049646245.1 Crinalium sp.
CCTGGATATTCCTTATGCTGAAGCAGCAAATGAGTCAACTCGCCGTAGTACTTAGCAGAAGTATTGCTGAGGTGTCCCTCAATGTAAATAACTTCTTCTAAGTTCTCAAACTGACCATCTACTTCCAGCACTGAAACATCGTGACCGTAATAGCTATCAGGGCCGTAGAACATTCTGATTCCAGGCCAAGAACAAGTTAACTTACGACCGCAGGGAATCCAATCAATGGTTGAACCTTCATCAAACAGGTAACTAGGCTCAAAACCTTCTACAGAATCTTTCTGCAACAAGCGTACCCGCAATACCTTGCTTTCCTTGTCGTCTGGAATTAGCTTAGTGGGCAATACCTGGATAACAACGTCAGCAAATTCTTTTTGTGGCTCAATGTAAGCAGTAAAGTCAGGGCGACGAGCATTAATAGCAGCAATCACATCTTCATAGCGGTGACCGCGTTCAGCCATATCGCGTTGAATTTTCCAAGAAATCTTGACTTCATCACTGATATCTAGGTAAACACTGAAGTCAATGAGCGATCGCACCCGTTCATCATACAAGGGGTGAAGCCCTTCAATCACAACAATGTGGTTAGGTTGTATTTTCTCCGGTGGGTCAATTGCTCCGGTTTCGTGATTGTAAATAGGCTTGTCGATTACTTGACCATTTTTAAGAGCTTTGATTTGCTCGTACATCAAATCAAAGTTATTAGCTCTAGGATCAAGAGCAGTAATGCCAGTTTCTTTACGTTGCTTTCTGTCTAGAGAATGGTAGTCGTCTAAACAGATAACTGTCACGAAATCTTCACCAAACAAATCTGTGATTCGACGCAAAAAAGTAGACTTACCGCAGCCGGAATCTCCGGCAACGCCAATGATAACCACACGATCCAGCTGACTGGTCATAGCTTCCCTCTAACGCAAATCTTTTTCTCAAATTAAGTTTTAAGCAAGCTAAATCCTTAGCCTTGAGGTCAACCCGTCCATTGATCAAGCAGCGCATCCCCCATAACCTGAAAGCACAAGCACTGTTTTTGCAGGAAATTCGCGGTGCTACTGCTTGGTCGGGAAAACTCAAGCAATTTTCTAGTAAGTATTTAATCCTAGCTTCTACAGTGGATTTTACCAGAACGGGATCTCCCCTACAAGGCGGAATGTAATTGGACTCATCTTGCTCAGTACTTATGCTAAGGTGAGTAGCGCCTTTTTGAAAAAAAAAATTGTTCATAAGCCAGAATTCTGCTAACTGCTAACGGATTAAATTGCTCATTCTTGACATTCTCTGGGTAAATCATTCGCTAGGGTTGAAAACGTAACAGGTGTAGAATTTGCCATTTGGTGCTGTCTTATATGAGTAAGCAGATGCTTGAGATGCTACGCTGAGTAAAAATTCAGATCTAAATGAACTGGAACCCGATATTCGGGCTGGCATATCCTTAAAAAAGATCACGTTACTATAACGTGTTGAATTCGGTTTGGAGATGATTAATTAGGAATGTATAACTCAAGCGTAGCTGGCGATGCCGCCAACACAGTCTCTGGTAGCCGTATGTTTGTCTATGAAGTAGAAGGTTTGCGTCAGAACGAAAACACTGACCAAAATAACTACTCGATTCGTCGTAGTGGCAGTGTGTTTATCACTGTACCCTACAGCCGCATGAACCAAGAAATGCAACGAATCAACCGCTTAGGCGGCAAAATTGTCAGCATTCGACCTTTAACGGCTGACAATGAAGGAAATGGTAAAGCCACACCTGGAACTGAACCACAGAGCAAGCACTCAGCAGAAGAGAGCAAGCAGATGACTCAGACGGAATCGGCACAGCCAGTAAAAGAAACTCAGCCTAAAGCTAAAAAAGCTGAAGCTAATGTTCCAGTTAATATCTACCGCCCAAACTCTCCTTATGTGGGCAAGTGTCTCTCTAACGACGAACTTGTTGGCGAAGGTGGTATCGGCACTGTCCGCCACTTGATTTTCGACATTTCTGGTGGGGATTTGCGCTATCTGGAAGGTCAGAGTATTGGTATTATTCCACCAGGAACTGACAAAAAAGATAAACCTCATAAATTGAGGCTATATTCTATCGCTTCGACTCGTCACGGTGATGCCGTTGATGACAAAACTGTATCTCTCTGTGTTAGGCAACTTGAGTACAAGCATCCTGAGTCAGGTGAAATGGTTTATGGTGTTTGCTCAACCTTCCTGTGTAATCTCCAACCTGGGGATGATTTAAAAATCACTGGTCCTACTGGTAAGGAAATGTTATTACCAGAAGATCCTAATGCCAATGTGATTATGTTGGCGACAGGAACTGGTATTGCACCATTCCGAGCTTACTTATGGCGGATGTTCAAGGAAAATGAAAGAAAAGCTAACCCAGATTATCAGTTTAAGGGTTTGGCTTGGCTAATCTTTGGTATTCCTACAAGCCCGAATATCCTCTACAAAAATGAGTTAGAAGAACTGCAACAACAGTACCCTGACAACTTCCGCTTGACTTACGCAATTAGTCGTGAGCAGAAAAACCCTGAAGGTGGCAGGATGTATATCCAAGACCGCGTAGCTGAACACGCGGACGAACTTTGGAAGATGATTCAGCAACAAAATACCCACACCTATATCTGTGGTTTGAAAGGTATGGAAGGCGGTATTGATCAAGCACTTACTGTTGCTGCTGCCAAAGATGGTGTTACTTGGTCAGAGTACCAAAGACAAGCTAAGAGGGAAGGTCGCTGGCACGTAGAAACCTATTAGGTATTTAGTTGCCTGAGTTCTACAACTAATTGATTTATCCCATTAGCGCGTTCTTAGATCCGGTTTTGCTGGAGAAAAGAACGCGCTATTGCTTTTTAGGAGGGAGGGGAGAGGAGGGAGGAGGGAGGAGGCAGAGGGGCAGAGGAGGCAGAGGGGCAGAGGAGCAGAGGGGCAGAGGAGCAGAGG
>JBARVL010000500.1:0-4378 GCA_049646245.1 Crinalium sp.
GCTATCATCGCCGGATTAAATATCGCATCCGTGACATGATGAAATGTTTCCCAGAAACAGGACACCCAATGGATGCTCTACAAGCCTCTGCTGCGGCTTTAGGCTTGTTTTATTCCCGTCGCGCTCTGGCTAACCCAAATTACATACGGGAAGCTGTGGTAAGGCTGCTGGCGAAAATTCCTACAATGGTAGCGGCGTTCCAATTAATGCGTAAGGGTAACGATCCAGTTCGTCCTCGTGATGATTTGGATTATGCTGCTAACTTTTTGTATATGCTCAATGAGCGAGAACCCGATCCTTTAGCCGCGCATATTTTTGATGTATGTCTCACGCTTCATGCAGAACATACAATTAATGCTTCAACTTTTTCTGCTAGAGTGACGGCTTCGACATTGACTGATCCTTATGCTGTAGTAGCATCGGCGGTGGGAACTTTAGCGGGTCCACTGCATGGTGGGGCTAATGAAGAAGTTATTACGATGCTAGAAGAAATTGGTTCAGTTGAGAATGTTCGTCCTTGGTTGGATACTAGCTTAGAACGTAAAACTAAAATTATGGGTTTTGGTCATCGCGTTTATAAAGTCAAAGATCCACGCGCGACTTTCCTGCAAGGTTTAGCTGAACAGTTGTTTGAGAAGTTTGGTCACGATAAGTATTATGACATTGCGATCGAGCTAGAAAAGGCAGTAGAGGAGAAATTAGGGCAGAAAGGAATTTATCCTAATGTGGATTTCTACTCAGGTTTGGTGTATCGAAAAATGGGTATTCCTGAAGATTTGTTTACACCAGTATTTGCGATCGCGCGGGTTGCTGGTTGGTTAGCACACTGGAAGGAACAATTGGACGAAAACCGCATATATCGCCCTACCCAAATTTATACAGGCGAACACGCCCAGAGTTATATTCCGTTTGAACAGCGTTAGCAAGTAGGTTGGGTAGAACGAAGTGAAACCCAACAAGAATAACTCGTTCCCAGGTTCAAACTGGGAACAATTGCCATAATTAATAATATATGTAACGAAAATCAGGTATTTAAAATGACAACTAAATCATTAGCAGAAATGACAGTTGAAGAACTCAAAGAGTTAATTGGACAAGTAGTCGATCAGCGTCTAATTAACTCAAAGCAGCCTAGTAAACTTGTAGACAAACAACATTTACAGGAAATTTTTGCTGCAATCGATCGCCACATGATCGTACCATTACCAGGAGAGCCAACGGGAAGCGAAATGATTATAGAGGAGCGTAACCAATGGCGACAAGGTATGTAGTAGATACCAGTGTACTGATTCAGCGTTTTGTTCGAGATACTTATACGCTAGAAGCAGGGGTGTTGTTAGCTAAATTGTTTGAAGGTGAGCAGTTATATGTTCCAGAATTTTGTTTTATAGAATGTACAAATGTCTTTTGGAAAAGAGTACGTTTTCATGGACTACAACAGATAGAAGCCGATCAGTTATTAGTACAATTACTAGCATTACCATTGGAGATTATACCAGTTACTAATATTTTGCCACAAGCATTACAAATTGGTTTAAATTCTCAATTAGCTGTATATGATTCCCTTTATATTGCTTTAGCCTTAAATTTAAATTGCCCACTGATTACAGTAGATGAGCGACAAGCTCAAGCTGCAATTGCCAGTGGTGTAATTATTAAGCCAATTACTGATTTTTCGGCGACTGAATCAGAAGCAAAAGAATAAAGCTTTATATCTTGCTTAGGATTTACGCAAAGATCCCCCTAAATCCCCCTTAAAAAGGGGGACTTTGATTATTCCCCCCTTTTTAAGGGGTTGCTCAGGGGGATCTAGATTTCACCCAACGGGGGGCGTAAATCCTGTAAATTTTATATACTCCCTAACAACAGGCTGAAGCGTAAAAACAGCTTCACTGCTTTGTTGCTGCTTTTCAATTAATGAACGCCGTTCTAAAGATTGCACAGCATTAAATACATCTAACGGTGGTAAATTAATACTTTGGATTAATTTTGATATGGAAACCGGATTTGTTTCAACAGCTAATGCTGATATCACCTGTTTTTCTAAATCCGTTAAGCGATTATATTGTTGGTGTAATGTCTGTTTTAAATCTTCCGATAAAAAGATTGTGTCGTATTTAAATAATTCTGAAACTCTACCACCAAAGAAGTCTTTGATCGTGGTAGCCACCATTTTTAACCACGATGGATTACCTGCGTATTGATTAATCAGTATTTCCCATTGCTCTGATTCTGTTAATCCTTGTTCTTTCAAAATGTCCGAGCTATTTTCGGTATCTAATCCATTTATTTTAATTGAACGAACATATTTTTTATCTATTTCTAAAGCAGCTATCTCTTTTGGTTTCTCCCAACTCAGTAGCAAAACACAACTTTGATGATTTAATTCACCTAATTCTCTAAACAGTAAGCCATAATCTTCATATCCTGGTTCATAGTTACCAGCTAATTGTCCACCGCTTAAAATTGCTTGCACATCATCTAAGATGAGCAAGCAACGATATTTTCTTAAATACTGGATTAATTTTGATGAACTACTATCTACTTGTGAATTTGTTTCTAAAAACTGGATAAAATCTTTTTCGATTGATTCTAGTTGTGGTTTACTGCGAAGGCTGCGCCAAAAGATAAAATCAAATTTATCCTGAATTTGTTCTATTAATTTAACAGCAAGAGCGGTTTTACCAATGCCAACTACTCCCAATATTGCTAATAAGCGGCAGTTATCCTCTACAATCCATTTTTTTAGTGTAGTTAGTTCCTGAGTGCGTCCATAAAAAGTAGAAATATCAGGTGCATCATCTAAATATTTATTTACTCTTGATGCTCCGCTTGCTTGGGGTTTATTTAGCGTATCAATATTTAATGTTTCTGTTATTTGAATATTTGATGGGTGGATATTATCGGTAGAGGAGTTAATATTGTTTATTTGAACAAAGGCTTTTTCCGAACCGGATGCAACTTTATTAAACGTCCAGCGTTTCAGGGTAGAGCGTAAATTAAATTTATTAATATTTTCAGATAATATATTTGATAATAGCTTCCATAATTCAGAAGCAACATCTCTAACATGACCTTCAGTGCAATTGCGCTCCTCTGCTATTGCCGAATATTTTTTATCTTGCAAAACCCCACGCAGGATAGCTTCTTGTAAGTCGTCCAGATGTTTTCCTGTATCTGCAAAAACTAGGTTATCTGTAGCTTTTAATACTTCTGTAACATCCATTTTCCGATAGATGCTAAATTTAATCTTATTTTATCATATTTTATCCAACTTTTTCATACACAATTACCCATTATCCGACAAACTATATTTTATTTTTTTAATGAAATTGGTAAAAATCCCGACGTTATCCTACATTTACCGACTGGACAAAGATCCAAGCTTAAAAAATAATTAATTGTAATACAGTCAATTTTACGTTTAAACACAAGCTAAATCAGGAATGTAGTCGATATGGGATTTTTTAGAAATTTCTTAGGAATTACGTCTTATGGAGCAGCAGCCTTTGGTGGACTCGTTACATTCGCGATCCTGTTTACTGAACAACAATGGAGTGAAAAATCTATTGCTTTTATATTCTCCCTAGCTATTACTGCTGGTTTGGGTAGTCTGGGGAAATGGTTAATGAATAATAAAAAGGTCGAAATTGAGCCAGAAACCTCAAAGGCATTGGAACAGCTTCAAGCTACTTTTTACCGCATAGTAAAAGTCAATAATGGATATGTTACCGTGATGCGTTTGGCTGCTGAAACTGGTTTACCAGGCAAGACAGCCCAACTATATTTGGATGCACAAGCAAAGGAATTTAACGCCAGTTATGAAGTAAACGAAAAAGGTGATATTGTTTATCGTTTTCCTATATAAATATAGTTTTTTTAGCACTCACGCGCGGTAATTTAGCCACTCAATACCTCGAATCTAGTAAAGATACGGGGTATTTTTAGTTAAAGGGAATTCTTCTAAATAAAGTTCTGTTGCTTCTTGAAGATTAGCCATTGCTTCTTCAATTGTTTCTGCCTGACTGGTGGTTCCTACTTCAGGACATTCTGCAACATATACATCTTCTTCCCAATAAACGATCGCTCTCAAAATTTGAGACATTTTTGCTCTAGAAAATTTATCAAATGTTTTCTACGTGATTAGTTGTAAAATATACCTAAATTTTAGATTATTTTTCCCCTTCCGAGAAGTCAACATCTTCATAAAGCTCTTTTAAAGAAAATTGAACTTCAACAGAAGCTAGGTTGAAAACAACATTTTCTGAGTCATACTCAGTAAAAAGCCACTGAGTTTCAGAAGTTTTAGCGTACTGTTCAACATGATATTTATATTGGTCAATTAAGATATATTCCCTAAATTCAGGGATTGACCGAT
>JBARVL010000501.1:0-2531 GCA_049646245.1 Crinalium sp.
CCTGGATATATGCCCAGTGAACAAGCGCGGGGGCAACCACGTCCTAATAGTGATATTTATGCCCTGGGAATTATTGCTATTCAAGCACTCACAGGAATTTTGCCATTGCAACTACAGGAAGATCCAAATACGGGTGAGATGCTTTGGCAGCATTTAGTATCAGTTAGTCCAGGGTTAGCAGCAGTACTAAGTAAGATGGTGCAATACCATTTTAAAGATCGTTATCAAACTGCAACAGATGCGTTAGAGGCAATTAGGCAGATTAATAACTTTTATCCGCCCACGCAACAGTACTCAAATTATCCTGGTAATGCACCAACAGTTTACCCAGGAACTCCCCAAATACCTATACAACCAGTAACACCGCCGCCTACACAACACACAATTCCACCATCTCCTGTAAATTCCTATACACCGCCCGTAAGTCCACAAACCAGTTATACTCCTCCATATAGATCGTCAAACAAAACGCCCTTGATTTTGGGAACTACGATCAGTGCTGCGGTAGTTGCAGCAGTTGGTGTTGCTATGGGATATGCTTTCCGTGAAAATCCCTTTCAACTGAGTAGCCTAATCAATCAACCAGGAAATAAGCAACAAGCAAGTTGCACTGTTGTAATTGATTTATTAAATGTTCGTTCTGGGTCTAGTACAAGCAGTAATATTATTAGCACTGTTAAACAAGGAACTAATCTTTATCTCACAGGTAATAAACGAAATGGTTGGGTAGAAATTAATTCTCCCGTTGAAGGTTGGGTTTTTGGTGGTAGTCAGTTTGTTAACTGTGGTTCCGCGAGTGATACACCAACGACAACTGCAAAAGCAACTCCTAAAGTTTCTGCTAATAAACCTAAATCTGTTTCTGAGGATAAAGGTGCTAATCTTTTAGATCAAGCTACAAAGAAATTTCAATCGGGAGATCTTAACGGCGCGATCGCACTTGCAAAATCTATTCCCTTTAGCAGTTCCAATTACCAGGAAGCTATTAAAACAGTAAAACGCTGGCGACAAGAATGGCAAATTGCTCAAGATAAATTTAATCAAGCTTCGCAAGCTTTTGAACAAGGTAGATGGGAAGATGTTTTAGCATTAACCAAAGATGTAGAATTTCCAGATATTAAATATTGGAAAGATCGGTTACAAAATTTAGCCCAAGAAGCAGAAAAAAATCAGCAAGAGGAAAAGCCTAGTCCGACACCCACACCTAGCCCTAGTGATAGCCCTAGCCCTCAACCTAATCCTAGTGATAGTCCGACACCAACACCTAGTTCTAGTCTGCTAGAAAAGACAACTACTAAGTCAAAGTCTTGATTTCAGTAATTAGTTGGATGGCGATCGCACAACTATTACTGCTGATTAATCATTAGACTTCTTGCCTAACTATAGATCTATAGCGAGCAAGATGCTCGCACTCCTGTACCTCATCAAGCCTGAAAACTGCTATATCTATTTATAAAGAGCAATTGAAAAACATGAATAAATTATTGATATTCCTTACTTTAATAACATTAAACACTATATTCTTTGCAGAACAACCAAATAAATTATTATCTGCGCCATTAAAACCTAATGCAACAACACCACAAAATCCTACTAAAAAGCAAGAGCCTTATAACTTGAGATTAGTTAATATTCGGACAATTAGTACAAATATCATTCTTGATATTCGTTATGCCACTAAAAATAACTTTCTCAAAAAACAACTATATCCTGAAGCAAAATGTTTACTTCGAGGAGTAGCAGCCAAGCAACTAGGAAAAGTACAAGAAGAACTATCTAAACAAGGATTAAGGCTAAAAGTTTATGACTGTTATAGACCCTTATCAGTTCAAAAACTCATGTGGTCAGTATTACCAGATCAACGCTACGTTGGCAACCCGGCTAAAGGTTCTCGGCATAATCGCGGTGCAGCAGTAGACCTAACACTTATTGACAGCAATGGCAAAGAATTAGAAATGCCAAGTGCTTATGATGATTTTACAGAAAAAGCCCATAGAAATTACACAGGCGGCAGTGTTGAAGCTATAAAAAATCGTAAGCTGCTTGAAGATGTAATGAAGAAATATGGGTTTATACCTTTACAGACAGAATGGTGGCATTTTGATGCGCCTGGTTGGGAGAAATTTCCTATTTTGGATGTTTCATTTAAAGCAATTCAGTAAGGCACAAGCAATAATTAAAAAGTGGGTAGGGTGCGTTACTTCTTTTAACTTTGCGATCCTTTGCGCTTACCTTTGCGATCTTGGCGTTAAAAAAAAATATAATTCCCATGCCACCCAATTTGATATAAGTCTTGAGTATTGCAAAAAGTTTACTCATTCTAAATTGGAAATTGCAGCAAGTTTAAGTGAGAAGCGATCGCACTCTACGCAATTCCCACTTTACTAAAGCGCGATCGCATCCTTCACTCCTGCCAAAATGCTACAATCTACAACCATAGCTAGGGGTGTCCGTCAAATCGGGCTGAGAGCAAACCCTGAGAACCTGAGACTGGGTAATACCAGCGTAGGGAAGCTGTTTATCTGAGGAAC
>JBARVL010000502.1:0-8991 GCA_049646245.1 Crinalium sp.
AATTGTTTCTCAAGTGTTGCTTGTGGTAGTGGTCCAAGCAGGTGACTCCAAGGCAAAACTTGCTTTGTTGACCAATTATTATGCACATAAAAATCCATTTCTGGTAGCTGTCCACGCAATTCTTTAAAAGCGCGGCGGAAACTACCAATTGAATCACCATACTGGCGCGTAAGCTCTAATAAATAGGATAACCTGCGATCGCCTCTAGATATTAAAGCTTGAATAACTGACCAATTGTAGCTTTCCGGTCTAAAATCAATTCCGTGCGATCGCAATTGTTTCTGCAAAAATTGTAGCCGCTTTTCTCCACTACGATTCACCCCAAACCACTGAAACGGTGTATGCGCTTTCGGGACAAAAGTACTACACCCCAGAGTCAGGCGTAAACCAGGTGCAGAAGACTTGATATCTCGCATCATTGCTACCGTTTGATCTAAATCCTCTGGTTCCTCACCAGGAATGCCCACCATCCCATACAGTTTCAGGTTACTTAATCCACCTGCTTTAGCATTAATAGCTGCGGTGATAATCTCATCTTGCTCAAGCTTTTTATTAATAATTTTCCGTAGTCTCTCAGAACCACTTTCTACTGCTATTGTGAGCGATCGCGTATCCCTTTTTGCTAAAGTTTCTGCTAACTTCACCGTTACAGTATTTGTCCGCACTGATGCAATACTTAAGCGTATGCCATCATATTGTGGCTGACTTAAATATGAAAGCAAATCTTCAAACTCTGGGTGCTGCGTTACAGATGCCCCCAATAACCCCAACCGACGAGTAACCGTTAACCCCTTTTCAATCGCTGGAATTAACGATTCTTCCATACTCGCTGTGCGAAAGGGTAGCGTTAAATAACTCGCTAAACAAAAGCGGCACATTTCAGGGCAACTCCGCACCACTTCCACCATATATATATTTTCCCATGCTGCCTTTTCTGTCACCACAGATGAAGCAGATAAAACATTACCTCGGTAAGTTTGTTTTTCTACACATTTAGGAATGGTACTATCTATTGGTTGGATTAACTCAATTTCATTATTTGAATGATGATATTTAACTTCATACAAACTAGGAATATACACCCCAGGAACTTGAGCTAAACGCTGCAATTGAGTTTGCCTTCCAGCCTGTCGAACTTCTTGATATGCTTCAATAAAATTCCCCAGCAGGTTTTCCCCATCTCCCAGCAAAATCACATCAAAAAAGTCAGCAAAAGGTTCTGGGTTAGCAGTTAATACTGGACCACCGCCAAATACTAATGGTTGGTCATCAGAACGAGCATTAGCTCTTAGAGGAATTTCTATAAATTCAATTAAATTTAAGATATTTATATAGTCAAGTTCCCAAGACATAGAAAAGCCTACTAATTCTGGCTTTCTTGGTAACTGCTCATGGGTATCGGTAAACAAACGACTTACTTTGACATCAGGGCGCATTGCTAAAGATGACCAAACTACCTGATAACCCAAGCTAGTAATACCAACGCTATACTCGTTAGGAAATGCAAAAATCAGTTCGATAGCATCAGCATTAGGTGTTGCTGGGCTAAATAGCAGGCGTTCAAAGTTAAATACAGATGCAGTCACAGGTTGATTAAATTTAGGCTACTATTTCTTCATTTACTATCTTAAACAATATTTTTATCAAAATAGGACTTACGCATTTGAAACCAAAATTGGTAATTTTGGGGAATGGTGACTGGGGACTGGTGAGGAGTGAAAAGCATTAAATAATTGCCATCTTCGTACTATTTAACTTTTTAAATCTGCGTAAGTCCTGCCAAAATAAGGATAGGCGGTTAATAGGTTTCATCGCTCAACCAAATAATTACTTTTGTTTTCGATCAAATTAGCATTTTTTACCCCAATGATTTTTACCGACTTTTTTTATAACTCATCAAAAATTATGGGTGTTCAAACTTCTAGATTTTTTGCTAATAAGTAAGATTTTTTTCAATTATCAATATATTACTGTTCAAATAAAGTTTTTATAGATTATAATCAAACAAATATTTCTTTAGGTGAATAGACGATCACTTTGGAATAAGTTAGCTAAGATACGGAAGATGGTGGCAAAGCATGATGCAAATAATTTTAACCAGAATCACACCAAGCCACAAATCTCTCCTCCATCCCAGGTGAGCGATGAGGTTTTTGCAGGTATTGTCTTAGTTGCTGGTAAGGGTTGAGCAAGTGAAGTGTCCCTCTCAGATAAATGTACATTCAGAAAGATGAATTTAAATGTAATCGCAGTAAAATAAACAAGGCACAAATTTTGATCCCAAGCTTTAGAATAAGCAAAAAGTAAGAGCGAGTAGTAGGCTGGCTTGCGGTGAAAAAGGAGTTGAAGTGTCAAAGTTCTTCCCAAAGCTTAACTTTCCATCAGATAAATTGAATGACTTAACGTCAACAGCATCTGAATCGACCTCTAGCACAGACGTGGATAAAGAAAAACAAGATAAATCGACATCACAGCTTCACCAATTGAGGCAAGGCATAAAGCAAGCAACGTCGTTTTTACAACGGCAGAAATCTTCAGCCGAAAAAGTTGTTTTGGTGTCGAATGAGTCGTCTCATCGTAAAAAGCGGTTGAAGGCTCGCTACTTAGTGTTATTGGCAGGTTTGGGTGTTGGTGGTGGCGCTCTAGCACTAACTGTAGGCAGCTATTGGATAGATAGCAAATTGCCTGATTCGACAGGCGATGTTTTAACTTATGCTCGACCAGAGACATTAACTATCAAAGCAGTAGACGGCTCAATTCTCAAACAATCTGGACCCGTCACTGAAGAAAAGCTAAAAATTTGGGAAATTCCCCAAACTTTAATAGATGCCTTTATAGCCATAGAAGATCGGCGCTTCTACCAGCACGAAGGCGTAGATTATCAAGGCATTCTCCGCGCGGCTGTCTCCAATGTAAGCGCCGGAGGCGTGGTAGAAGGTGGCAGTACCCTTACCCAGCAACTAGCTAGAATTGTCTTTCTAGACCAGCAGCGCAGTATTTTGCGTAAGCTCAAAGAATTTCGGCTGGCTCAAAAAATTGACCACGATCTTACCAAAGAACAAATTTTAGAACGCTACCTAAATTTGGTATATCTCGGAGAAGGTGCTTACGGAGTTGCTGATGCAGCTTGGGTGTACTTTAGTAAGCCAGTAAAAGACCTGACATTATCACAAATGGCAACTTTAGCTGGACTACCACCCGCACCGAATGAATACTCTCCGTTTGCGAGTCAAGAATTAGCCCTCCAGCGTCGAAACAGAGTATTGCAGAGAATGCAGGAAGCTGGTTACATTTCGGCAGCAGAAGCTTCTTCAGCAATCAGTGAGCCGTTGCTCATCCAACGTAGCGCCCTAAGAAGGATGGAGCGCAAAGCTTCCTACTTTACTGAATATATTGAAAAAGAACTGCCTAATTACGTTTCCCCCAAAATTATTAAAGCTGGAGGACTTACTGTTGAAACTACCCTAAATTCAGAATGGCAAGAGCAAGCTGAAAAGGCGATCAAAAATACCATAGAAGAAAGTGGTCGTTATTCTAACTTTGAACAAGCGGCAATGGTGGCAATTGATCCCCGAAATGGGAACATCAGGGCAATGGTAGGAGGAAAAGATTTTTTCGATAACCAATTTAATCGGGTTACTCAAGCTAAACGTCAACCAGGATCTACTTTTAAAGCCTTTGTATATACAACAGCGATCGCCGCAGGTTTTACTCCATACCGAGGATATGTAGATGCCCCCATCGCTGTAGATGGCTATACACCTAGAAACTATAGTGAAACCTATAACGGCTGGATGTCCATGCGGGATGCCCTGATTAACTCAATTAATGTAGTGGCATTAAAAGTTTTGCTGGATGTCGGGTGGCAACCAATGATTGATGTTGCCCACAAAATGGGAATTGAATCTGAACTTCAACCGATTTATTCCTTACCATTGGGTGGATCTGAAGTTAGCTTGCTAGAACTCACCAGTGCTTACGGCACTTTTGCCACCAATGGTTTGCATACTAAACCGAAGGGTATCCGTCGGATCTTGAATCATCGAGGCGAAACAATTTATCAACAAAAATTTACACCTGAGCGTGCCATAGATGAAGAAACATCTGCGATTATGAATTGGATGCTGCGAGGAGTGGTAAATGAAGGCACTGGTCGAGCAGCACAGTTAGTAGACAGACAGGTTGCTGGTAAAACAGGTACTACGGACGAAGCCCGCGATCTTTGGTTTGTTGGTTATATTCCCCAGTTAGTAACTGGTGTGTGGTTAGGAAATGATGACAACCAGCCAACTAACGGTAAAAGTACTACAGCAGCCTACGCTTGGAATCAGTTCATGTCCCAAGCAGTGAAAGAAATACGCCCGGAAAAGTTTGTACCGCGTCCAGATAACTTAGAAAATCGCCCAGCAACAATTAAAGTGGAGCCAATCAAACCTAAAAGTACTGTCTATGGCAGTAGAGCATTACAGTATCTCACTGATGAGAAGAATTCTGATTCTAGTTCTGGTCGCCGCCGTCGCTCTAGACGCGATCGCTATTAAATTGGTGATTTAAGCTTTGAGGAGAAAGGATTAACCAGAGCCAATCAATTAATCAAACCTGTGGAAGATAGGATGAGCTTTTTTGTTTTGGTAGGATAACCGAAATAGGATAAGGAGTTTACCAATTATGAATTTACTTTTAGAAGTTGCCACGAATCAGCCTCATTTTCCCGTTTCTGCTACAGCAGTTTATGCAGTTGGTTTTGTTGCGGCTGTAACCATTGGCTCAGTTGCTTGGTATAATTCCAAGCGCCCTGTCGGTTGGGAAGATAAGGAACGCCCTGATGTTGTACCTGAAGTTAAAAAAGAAGCAACTCCTGGTTTGGGTGAACCCAAATAAATATGCTCCCCCCGCTAACCCTTGGGGTATAGCGGGGGAAAATTAACAATTAACAATTAACAAAATCCCACGAACGTACCTCATGGGATTATAGATAGGCTCAAACAGCAAGAACCGACACAGGCTGTTTGATATTGCCTAACCTAATAGTAGTGAGAGATTTAGTTGATGTTGACCGCAAATCCTATGGTAATATCTGTTGATCATATTTTCCGCAATTAGCGCAGAGACAAGTCATAGCCTAGTACTATGTTCACTGGGGTTGAGTAATTAAGCACAACAGCATCAGTTTTGTTGGAACCTAAAAGCACTCCACTAGCAGCACCCGCCCCAGCACCTATTAATACTTCCCCAACTTCTATTTTTCTATTACCAGTAACACCGGAGATACCAGCCGCAGCCGCAGCACCGATAGCAGCATTTGTCAATACCCTGCCTGTATTAATGCCCCCTTGAGATTCTTGAGTTTGAGCAATGAGGTTTGAAGAGGCATTGAGCGGTTGGCGGCGGTTGCCATAAAAAACTATTTCTCTAGCAACAAACCTAGCCCCGCCATTAACTGGTTGCAATTCACCAACTACCTCTGTACCTTGAGGAATTAATAAAGCTCCGCTACGCGCTCTGACATTACCTGCAACTTGGAGAGTAAGTGGAACTGGTAAGGTTTGGTTAGCAGGCATTACCATTTTCTCTGTTCTATTATAAATCAGAGGTAAGGTTGTACCGGATGGAATAGTTATTCCAAGTTGTTGTTGGGTTCTACCTTTAAAGATTGATTGAGCAGCAGCAGGAGAGGTGGTGATTAGAGGTGCGGCTGCACTAGCTAAGATTGATAAGGCGATTAGTGTAGATGTGCCAGTTTTAAATGGGTGGCGAGACATAGAAAAATATCCTCTTGTAATAAAACGCTTATTCTGACTACCTAGACGCACAGTAGCTAATTTTGTTTCTGAAAAATTGGCTTTTTTGAGTGAGAGTTAAGCCAAACATCAATAATAACCCCACCCCCAGCCCCTCCCCTTACAAAAGGGAGGGGGGTTGGTTTTATGTTTAATTATGTATGTTGAGTTACAAGTAAATAGTAAGCAGGTATCACGAAACAGTTGTCAGACTTATGGTGGAGATTTGCACGTTTAGTTAGGGGCATTTTCTAGGCTTACCTGTGTAGGATTAAAACCTGATGGGTGGAGGTGGCTTACTGAGCGGTGTTGATCTGAGCAATTTTGTTGCCGATGATCTGACGTTATTTTAATGATAAAAGATTAAGGAAAATAACTTTGGTGGTGCGTGGTATGGTCAAAGGTAAAAATTCCTGGTGGAATGAAGTCAATGACATTATTCGTGGCGCATCAGGGGGTTTTTTGTTTGGCATTCCCCTACTTTATACAATGGAAGTCTGGTGGATTGGCTCGTATACTGAGTATTCACGGATGCTGACTGTACTTGGTTGCACTTTTGTAGTGGTTTGTCTGCTGATTCAAACTGAGGGCTTCCGCAAAACTAAAACTTTGCGACTAATTGATACAGCGATGGACAGTATTGAAGCACTAGCAATCGGGATTATTTGTGCGACTTGTATATTAATTTTGTTGCAGGAAATCAATTTCAGTACTCCTTTGAGAGAGACGCTAGGAAAACTGATTTCTGAAAGTGTACCGTTTTCGTTGGGGGTGGCGTTGGCGCGTTCTTTTTTAAATGGCGATCGCTTCCAATCTCAAGGCGATCAGGATGATGGTAGCATCAGTAAACGTCAGCAATTAGTATATCAAAGTACTATCAATGCCACTTTTGCTGATATTGGCGGTACTTTGATTGGTGCTACGATCATTGGTTTTAATATTGCTCCTACAGATGAAATACCGATGTTAGCTGCTGCTATTTCACCACCTTGGCAATTAGGGCTGATGGCAGCATCACTGGTTATTTCTTATGGCATTGTATTTGAGGCGGGTTTTACTAATCAACAACAGCGCCTTCAACAACAAGGTATTTTTCAACGACCTTTAAGTGAAACGGTGATGTCTTATTTGGTGTCTTTGGGTGCGGCGGCTTTTATGTTGTGGTTTTTCCAACAGTTAAGTATTGAAGATCCCTGGCAAATGTGGTTGAGTTACACTTTGTTATTAGGTTTACCAGCAAGTGTTGGAGGCGCGGCGGGTAGATTATTGGCATGAATCAAGATCATCAATCAAGGAAATCGGAAACTTCTAAGCCAGAGCGATCGCTTGCTGAGTGGGTAACTTTTGCTAGTGCTACATTTATTCTGATTTTAATTGTGGGATTGGTAGTTTACAACTGGTTTACTCAGGAAGATCAACCACCCGTTCTATCTGTCACCCGTAATGGTGAAATTCGTCAAGTAAAAGGGCAATATTACGTGCCATTTACTGTTACTAATGTTGGTGGAGATACGGCTGAATCTGTACAAATTATTGCGGAACTACGCCAAAACGGTCAGGCGGAAGAAACAGGGGAACAGCAAATTGACTTTCTATCCAGTGGCGAAACAGCAGAAGGTGCTTTTATTTTTAGTACTAATCCCAGTGAAGGAGAATTGAATGTGAGAGTTGCTAGTTATAAGTTACCTTAATGATGAAAATCTAAAAAGTCGATTTTTTATGAAAGTTTCAATCCCTGAAAGGGATTAGGGTTAATTTTAACTGATGATGTTGTTGTGATGGTGAGGCTTTCGCATCGTTTCAATCCCTGAAAGGGATTAGGGTTAATTTTAACAATACACCCTATCGCCAAAGTCGAACAAATAGGTTGGTTGTTTCAATCCCTGAAAGGGATTAGGGTTAATTTTAACCAAATAGCCAATTTCGGGAATATCAAAAAAGAGTTAGTTTCAATCCCTGAAAGGGATTAGGGTTAATTTTAACTAGTTGAAGCTGATGCGAGTCGCATAGGGCAAATAAAGTTTCAATCCCTGAAAGGGATTAGGGTTAATTTTAACGCGTTGATTGATTTGGCTAAAGATGGAATTAATTATGTTTCAATCCCTGAAAGGGATTAGGGTTAATTTTAACGTTCTGAGAAGTACTTGTTGTTGATTCGGTTCTAGTTTCAATCCCTGAAAGGGATTAGGGTTAATTTTAACGGGGATGAAGCCTGAACCGTCAGACAAGAAAAATTACGTTTCAATCCCTGAAAGGGATTAGGGTTAATTTTAACATGTTTCCAAGTTTGTTTTACCTTCCCCAAAAATGTTTCAATCCCTGAAAGGGATTAGGGTTAATTTTAACGTTTCTGCCCTTCCTTCAACTCCCAGTCAATATCGTTTCAATCCCTGAAAGGGATTAGGGTTAATTTTAACCAGTGACTACCAAGTTTTTCTTGTAAACATTGGTTCTCGCGTTTCAATCCCTGAAAGGGATTAGGGTTAATTTTAACTAAGAGGTTTAGCACCATCATTAAGAATCGCTATGTTTCAATCCCTGAAAGGGATTAGGGTTAATTTTAACCTAATTATTATAGTAAGTTGATGGTAGTGTTACCTCGTTTCAATCCCTGAAAGGGATTAGGGTTAATTTTAACATGTAGAGGCTGACTTGTCTATTCTTAACGGATTAGTTTCAATCCCTGAAAGGGATTAGGGTTAATTTTAACGTTTTTAGCACGATCTACCAATTCAAGCTCTGCGGTTTCAATCCCTGAAAGGGATTAGGGTTAATTTTAACGTGCGCCCACTGCCATCTCTGGGTGTATAACTGCGGTTTCAATCCCTGAAAGGGATTAGGGTTAATTTTAACCTGTTCGGAGACCTCAGTACAGTCATACTTAAATTGTTTCAATCCCTGAAAGGGATTAGGGTTAATTTTAACAACCTTATGCAGGTACTCATAAAGTTGAAGTTAAGTTTCAATCCCTGAAAGGGATTAGGGTTAATTTTAACAAACTGAAACAGCAAATAGCACTGACGCAATTATCGTTTCAATCCCTGAAAGGGATTAGGGTTAATTTTAACAATTGCATTGATGTCTCGGAGGTCTAACTCATTAGTTTCAATCCCTGAAAGGGATTAGGGTTAATTTTAACGTAGTTCGTCAACTGCTTGGCGCAATTCCTCTGGGTTTCAATCCCTGAAAGGGATTAGGGTTAATTTTAACC
>JBARVL010000503.1:0-4586 GCA_049646245.1 Crinalium sp.
TTTAATGTTGAATGGGTAATTATGGCAGGTTGGATGCGCCTAATTACTCAAGTACTACTTGACAATTTTCCTAATCAGGTGATTAATATTCACCCCAGTTTATTACCTAGTTTTAAAGGTGTTCGAGCCGTAGAGCAAGCATTAAAAGCAGGAGTAAAAATTGCTGGTTGTAGCGTTCATTTAGTTAGTTTAGAAGTTGATAGTGGCCCAATTTTGATGCAATCGGCTGTGCCAGTTTTACCTAATGATACCCATGAAACTCTGCACGCTCGAATACAACTAGAAGAACATCGAATTTTGCCACAAGCGATCGCTCTAGCTGCTCAAAAATATTAGAATTCTTGCAAAAATAATTTTTGGGGGTTTCAGAATTTTAATTAACCGCAGATAAACGCAGATAAACGCAGATGAAATACCAATTTTATCCACTTATACAAAAGGTATATTCTAGCAATGCAAGCATAGATTACTCCCTTCCCACGCTCAAGAAAACCTTTCATATTCTTCTTCTTCCTTAGCGTCCTTAGCGTCTTGGCGGTTTTAAAATAAGTATTCTTTGGGCAAGAAGGGAGTAAGACAGTTTGTCAGAGTGAAGTATAGACGCAAAATGCGAAAATTAAAAATCACATAAAACTCCCCTCCCCTTAATAAGGGGAGGGGCTGGGGGTGGGGTTCTTACCAATCCTAAATCATGCCTTTTTTATAATGTCCAAGCTTCCAAAAATAACTAGAAATCAAATTTGTAACTATGTGAGCTACTATCGGAACCAATAAATTATGAGTAGCTACAGCACTAAACCCAAACAACAACCCAACAACTGTTGCCCAAACTACATAAGGCCATTGGTGTCGCCCACTCAGATGTAAAACACCAAAACAAATACTTGACAAAACAACACCAACAGTATCTAAACCGAGCGTTGGTAACATCAACCCCCGAAATAACAATTCCTCACTCAAGCCAGGTAGCAGCCCTAACCAAATCAAATCAGGCAAAATTAAAGGTTTGAGTACCAATTCTAAATAGAAGTCTGCACTGCGTTGATAATGAGGCCATAGACGATAGACAACTGCACTCGCTCCCGTTATCGCCAAACCAAGACCCAACCCTAAAAGGATCTCCAGATATGTCCATCGGACAGGTAGCAATGAAATAGGGCTAAAGTGTAACCAAACTTTAGTGATTACTAGCAACACCACAGCAGTCACACCCATCGCGATCAAAATTTGGGTGCGAGTTAGAGGTTCAATTTCGGGGTTTTCAGGAAGATTATTTGTCAAGGCTTTGAGATAAGCAAGTTAGGGACGACAGATTTGGACTCAGGGCGTTAATATTAATGCCTGCTCGATCAGCAACTAAAACACCCAGTGCCTCTAAATATGAGTTTACCTGTAATGCTTTAATCCCTAACTTTTCTGGAGGAACTTGCATTTGGGTATGATTTTCCTCCACAGCAATTATTTTTACAGGTAGCTGGCTGAAACTCAAAATAGCACTACCGCCACAAGCGGTTGCTGGTATCACCACAGCATCAACTTGATCTGCCCAAATATCTTCTGGGTGGGGTCGTTGTTTTTGGGTAATAAACTGAGGTGCGCGGCTTAGTCCGACTAATACACAAGGCAAGAATGTATAGCCTAATTCTTCTGCCGCCGATCGCGGAGAGATCTCTGGATCTAGGGGTAACGGTAAAAGTGCTGGGGCATGAGCGCAAGGGATTTGAAAGGTACGCACAACCAAGTGGCTAATAACAGCTTCCGCTCCAGCCAAAGGATCTACTCCCTGCCCATGTCTGTAGTTTTGTAGTATTTCACTACTACAGTCGTCAGGAAAACGGGCAACAACTGCGATCGCATCTGCCTTTTCCTGCTTAATCAAAACTTCAGCAGCCCGCAATAAACTATCAGGATTTTGAATTGTCCCCCAACTAGCTCCAGAATCAGCTATTCGTAGTTCGACCCCTAAAGGCTGATCTGTAACTATATAGTCGGTCAAATTTAAGCCGAGTGTAGCTCTAGCAGCATCAGCCGCTTGTAAGTGTCGCACTCTTAAATCTGCTTCAATTCCTTGGTCAAGAATTAAACCTACTCGATTGTTGCGTACAGGGCGTAAACCCCAAGAATTAGCCGCAAATTGATCGAGTGCGTACCCCTCTACATAAAAACCATTGGGTAAATTCCAATATAGAGAAGCACCGTTGAGGACATTAGGGTGAGTAATCAAGCGATCGCAGCAATTCGCGATCGCCTTCGCCACTGGTAAAGCGTCACCTGCATAGCCACCTATGGACGCTCCCACACCAGTTGGGACAATTAATACAACAGTATAAGGACGTTGATTCACACGCTATTTAGTAGAATTTTCCCCTACAGTGACGAT
This sequence comes from Crinalium sp., assembly GCA_049646245.1. Classification (GTDB taxonomy): domain Bacteria; phylum Cyanobacteriota; class Cyanobacteriia; order Cyanobacteriales; family PCC-9333; genus Crinalium. Next base: position 2,381 of record JBARVL010000503.1, read on the forward strand.
CGCCTCCAGTTGTACTTTTCCACGATCCTGATCCACGTTAGTAACTGCCCAACGTAAAGGTTCCCCGCGTTTTTGCAACTCTGTTTGAATTGCTTGCTGCAACTCTTGAGTGGAATCCTCCAAATCAATTTCTGCACTAATAAAATGAGTAGTCATTGTAATTACCCTGTGAACATTGAATTTGAGCTTGGCAAAATACTATTTGTTTTACAATGAGGTTATCACTCGTCCTGTGTTAATCATAAACAGAATCGTGTTTACTTCTGAAACTGTCCAAACTGCAACTCGTACAATTCGTCTTCTTTTTCGCTTTCAATTTTCAAATTAGAGCGGGGATAAGCAACACATAGCAACACATAGCCTTTTTCCTGAAGTTCTGGACTAACGCCCATACCCTCAGCTTGATCTACCTTTCCTTCGATAATGCGACCAGCACAAGTAGTACAAACACCTGCATTGCAGGAACTAGGTAAATCTAATCCGACCGCAGAGGCGGCACGGAGAATTATTTGATCCTCTGGAACTTCCAGTGTATGAGTGTTTCCTTGATGTTCGATTTGAACGGTATACATTTTGGGCATAGATGGCTGTGATCTGGGTTTAATTTACCCTCATTATTCCATACTTATATTTTCATATAATGTGGCTGCATGAAACAAATAGATATCAAAAATACTTCCAATCAACCTCTCTGCCCTAAATGCGGCAATGATGAGTTTTATCGTTGTAAGCGTAGCAATAATTTTGAAAAATTAATTTCTTTGATTGGCTTATTTCCTTATCTCTGTTATTATTATGGCTGTAGAAAAAAAGTACTAATTTTTTCCTCAAAAGATTATTTTAAAACTTACGGGACAAAAACTTTAATTCTGACTTTATCAACAGCTTCTTTGATTTGCTTTTTTTTTATTATTTTAATAAGTTCAATCTCCTTAAATCAAATAGCTAGATTATTCTCTTTTATCAGTTATTCTGACGAATATATAGAAGTAAATAATAAATTACTAAACTATCAAAATCTTGAGAAAGGAATCCAACTTAAATATCCTGGATCTTGGGAAAAAAAAGAATTGCCAGATCCGCTAACAGGTGAAATAGTAACATTTGTATCGCCTCAAGAAAGTGAGTTTGATCCATTTAGAGAAAAAGTGATTGTCCATGTAGAAGTTTTATCAAATAAATACAGATCTTTAGATGAATATAAGAATTCTTCTTATGCAGAAATACAAAAGTTTTTGAAAGATGCCGTAATTCTTGAATCTAGTATTACTACTCTTGGCAACCTTCCTGCCTATAAAATAATTTATTCAGGTAAATATTCTGACTCTACTGGGGTAGCTAATATGGAAGTTGTAACAGTAAAAAATAATCAAGCATACAGAATTACTTATATAGCAGATAGTAGCAATTATAATAAATTTTCAAAAAATGCCGAAGCAATGGTCAATAGTTTTAAATTTTTAAAATAAAAGTTGCTTTATAAAAAAAGTGTCTGTTTCGTCCCAGACACTTTTGAACAATTGAACTTGATAAAAACTTTACCCTTGTAGAGCCTGAGCGCCGCCTACAACTTCCAGAATTTCCTGAGTAATTGCAGCTTGTCTTGCTTTGTTATAAGACAAAGTTAAGCTACTAATTAAATCGCTGGCGTTGTCGCTGGCGTTATTCATTGCAGTCATCCGCGCCGCCAATTCACTAGCCGCAGATTCTTGTAATGCCCGTAGTAACTGATTATTCAAGTAGAGCGGTAACAAAGCATCAAGAATTTGCACCGGATCTTGCTCGAAAATCATGTCAGTAGGAAAGGCGCGCATTGGAGTAGTTACTTTCTCTCGCGCTACTTCAAAATTACCGCCACGAGTAGTAAGCCGGAAAATCTCATCATCCTGTGTTTCTAACCCTTGCGATGTTAAAGGTAGCAAGGTTTGAATTACTGGACGAGAGCTAATTAGGGAAACAAACTTGGTATAAACAAGTTCAACCCGGTCTACACTCTCGGAAAGGAATAAAGAAAGTAATTCGTCAGCAATTTTGGATGCTTCTGCTGCTGTAGGAATTTGCTCTAAACCCGTGTAAGTACCAGCAATTGGCTGATTCCGGCGTTGGAAATACTGGATAGCTTTACGCCCTACTAGGACATATCTATAATCCAAGCCTTCGGCTTTGAGTTCTTTAGCACGGTTTTCAGCACGACGGATAACGTTGG
>JBARVL010000504.1:0-1908 GCA_049646245.1 Crinalium sp.
TGGTTGTGCTGATTTAGAGGAAGCATTAACTGCACCTATTGAGCCAAAATCAAAACAGTTAGCAAGCGTTTCCTAAAATTAATCTTACTATGTAGTAGAGGCTAAACCCCTTACTACATAAAAAAGATATAAACTCTCAACCTAAAACCCTCTCCCTCTCTTCCCTTCGCGCTCTTCGCGTCTTGGCGGTTCGTTTAATAAAACCCTACCCATGTTAAAAGGCTCAATACTGCAACAACTAGCAGATGCTCATCAATCAGGCTCAAGACCATTACGTTTTGGAGTGTACTATAAAAACACTCTGGTTGCCTTGTGTCATGCCTTGGAAGATAGCATTTTAACCTCCAATAGCTCCCCCCAAGTAATTACCGCATTTCAACGAGGGAAATGGTATCTACAAGAAGCAGATAGATATGGAGAAATAGCCGACAAATCACAGCAAATTGTGATTATGGCATCACCCGATAGCGGTTTTGCAGAACACCCTACCAGTCAACGTGACAATGTAGCCATAGTTAGTTTAGATGAAGCTGATCCAGTTGCTCAAGAATGGCACTTGATTATTTTCTCTCCGTCATACACAGCAATGGTGCTTTGTCAAGAGCTATCAGATGCAGATTATGGAGCAGCAGGGCAACCAAAAACCGATTTAGAGCGCAAATTTTACGGTTTTTGGACATTTGAACCGCAGTTAGTTAAGGAAACAGTAGAAATAGCGATCGCACATATCGGCAAAGTTGATCCCCAACTCCAGCAAAACTTAACTGCCCAACTAGAAGCAATAACGGCTGCGACGAGCGACGAGCAAGACGACTTAGGGGCGATCGTATCGCGGGTAGTAAATTATTTACAAACAACCCAACAGGTTTTAATTCCCGATCAAGAGGATTTGGATAACAATTTAGTTTCCAATGAATTACAAGCTTTTGTGCGGATGGCACAGTTAATGGAGTTGGCTAACACAGGCAACCCAATGGCAACAGCCGAAGTGTCTGCATTGGCAGAAGTGATGGCGCAATTATTGAATTTACCAGCTTGGCAGTTGAAGCGGTTACGGCTGGCAGGGTTGTTGCATGGATTAGTTAGCTTACCAACAGATTTTGTGATCCAAAAATCTGATGAAGCGCTTTGTTGTCCACTTGTACCAGAGGTGCAAGCATTAAGGCGGATGCCGAGATTAAATGCGATCGCACGTATCATCAACCATCAAACTGAGTGGTGGGATGGTACAGGGCAACCTGCTGGTTTAGCTGGTGAGGAAATTCCTTTAGAGTCGAGGATTTTAGGGTTAGTTGCCCACTTTGAACATCGCCTGACACAACGGGTAAAAGAGAAACCAGATCTTAGCCACGAGGAGATTTTAATTCAGGTGTTGAGTGAGTGTCAAGCACAATCAGGCGATCGCTGGGAGCCAAAATTAGTCGAAACCTTAGCTTTATTAGTCATGGGTTTACAACAAGGCTTAAGTTTACCAGTCAAACCACCTAAAGTTAGTAATGGAATGTGGTTATTAGATATTCCTAGCACTAGCGAATTATTAACGGCTGTAATGGATGCAACAGGGGGAAATCGTGGATCTTGAAGCAATAACTCATGGTAAAAATAAGCATCTCCCTGGAGCTAACTTAGAAGATGAAAACTTTTCAAACCTAGATTTAAGCAGGATTAATTTAGCTGGCGCTACCCTTGTAGGTACTAACTTTAGCCATTCTAAATTAGAAGGTGCGCGTTTAGAAGGAGCCAATCTTTTAGGCGCTCAAATGGTAGCAACAGATCTGCGGGCAAATTTGTTGGGTGCAAATTTAATGCAAGCAGATTTAACAGGTGCAGACTTGCGGGGAAGTAACCTACGCGGTGCAAATTTAATGAGTGCGAAATTAAGCCAAGCAAATTTAGCAGGTGCTTTTT
>JBARVL010000505.1:0-9481 GCA_049646245.1 Crinalium sp.
ATTTTACAAGGTTATCGCGGTATAACTCGTGATATTACCGAGCGCAAACAAGCAGAAATTGAGATAGTTAAGGCGCTAGAAAAAGAGAAAGAACTTAGCGAACTTAAATCTAGTTTTGTGTCGATGACATCCCATGAGTTTCGCACGCCGATGTCCACAATTCTGTCTTCATCAGAATTACTAGAACATTACCACCACAAATTTACTGAAGAAAAAAGACTAGCACATCTGCATCGAATTCAATCAGCTATTCACCAAATGACTCAACTGTTAAATGATGTATTAACTATTGGGAAGGCAGAAGCAAAACAACTGAAATTTCAGCCAGAATTGCTGAACTTAGGAGAATTTTGTCAGAAATTAACAGAAGAAATGCAACTGAGCATTGGTAATTCTCACGAAATAATTTTTAGTCAAGAAGGAGAAATTCGACCAAGTTATCTGGATGAGAAATTACTCCGGCATATTTTTAGTAATTTACTTTCCAATGCTGTTAAGTATTCTCCTCAAGCTAGTACTGTTTATTGGCAATTAAAAATTGAGAGCAATGGCGTAGCGAATCCGGTGGAGGAGCGGGCAATATTCCAAGTTCAGGATCGGGGAATTGGTATTCCCGATGCAGATCAAAAAAGACTGTTTGACTCCTTCTTTAGAGGAACTAATGTGGGGATGATTCCAGGGACGGGACTAGGATTAGCGATTCTCAAAAATTGTGTAGATCTGCACGGTGGCGAAATCAGTCTTAGTAGTAAAATAGGCGTTGGTACAACATTTACCGTAATACTACCTCTGCACTACGAACCTAGCTGAGACATAAATCAGCAAATTTATAGCAATTAGCTTTTAAACCTAGTAATGAGATCAACTATGAAGTTACCGCCAGATCAAATCTTTTCCTAAATAATTTTCCGTGTATAGCAACCACCAAGGCACTCTTGGCATTTTTTATGACTAAAACCCTTATTAGCAAAGGATTTAAGAAAAGCTAATTGCTAAAAGCTAACTGCTAATTGCTATACTTTAAGGCTGATTAATTAAGTAGGATGGTTTTAACAATAAAAATTCAATTAATGCAGCCAGCACCTTTACCGAATAACGAAGCACAGAGAATTGCAGCACTTCTGGAATATGAAGTGTTGGATACTGAGGCTGAACCAGGGTTTGATCAGATAACGAGTTTAGCATCATATATTTGTCAGACACCAATTGCCTTAGTTAGCTTAGTGGATACTGAGCGGCAATGGTTTAAGTCTCATCTGGGTTTAACCGCAACTGAAACTTGCCGCGATCTAGCTTTTTGCGCTCACGTCATTCTGCAAAATCAAGTCATGGTGGTTGAAAATGCTTTAAATGATGAACGATTTGCCACTAATCCCCTTGTTACCTCTGCTCCTCATATTAGATTTTACGCGGGCGCACCTCTGATTAATCCAGATGGCTATGCACTAGGGACTTTGTGCGTAATTGACTATGTACCGCGTCAATTGAGCTTGCAACAACAAGAAGCGTTAAAGATGTTGGCTCATCAAGTGATGGCGCAATTGGAGTTACGGCGTAATGTAGCTGCTTTGAAGGAAGCTATTGTGGAGCGCAAACGGGCAGAAGCGGAAGTGCGGATAGCTTTGGAGAAAGAAAAAGAACTCAGCGAACTCAAATCTCGCTTTGTTTGTATGACTTCCCATGAGTTTCGCACACCGATATCTACAATTTTAGCTTCTGCTGAATTACTAGAAATTTATAGCCATAAGCTTTCTGAGCCTAAAAAAATTGGACATTTGCATCGTATTCAAGGGGCTGTGCGAAAAATGACAGAGCTTTTGAACGATGTTTTGATTATGGGTAAAGCAGAAGCCGGAAAATTACAGTTAAAACCGACACCGCTAGATTTAGCAGAATTTTGCCAGAATTTGGTGCAAGAAATCCTCATTATTGATAATCATCAACACAGTATTACCTTTGTTGCTCAAGGTTCCTGTAGCATAACAAAGGCAAGCGAAAATTTTGTCCTAGAAAACGGTAAGTTTGAGTCAAATCACTGTAAGTTGCTTGGTTTGCCTTGTTTTGATGAAAAATTGCTCCGACAAATTGTGAGTAATTTGTTATCAAATGCGATTAAATATTCACCTGCTGGTAGCCAACTAGATTTTGTACTAAATTGTCAGAATGGAGAAGTAATTTTTCAAATCCAAGATCAAGGTATTGGTATTCCCCCAGAAGACCAATTACACTTGTTTGAGCCTTTCCATCGGGCTACTAATGTCGGTAATATTTCTGGAACAGGTCTAGGACTGGCGATCGTGAAGAAGTGTGTGGACTTACATAGAGGTAAAATTGCTGTTAATACTGAAGTCGGGGTAGGCACAAAGTTTACAGTCACGCTGCCGTTATACAACTCGATACCAACTGATGATCAAGATTTTAGTTATTGAAGACGAGGAACCACTTCGGGAAAACATTCTGGCATTGCTTGAGGCTGATGGCTTTGATGTCTTCGGCTCAGAAAATGGTACCCTTGGTGTGCAGTTGGCTCAGGAAATTCTACCCGATTTGATTTTGTGTGATGTGATGATGCCGGAACTTGATGGTTACGGTGTTTTAGCTCACTTGCGCGAAAATCCAATTTTGGCAGCAGTGCCGTTTATTTTTTTGACGGCTAAAGCTACCAAGGCTGATTTACGTCAAGGGATGGAATTGGGGGCGGATGACTATCTAACTAAGCCATTTACGCGGGTTGAGTTATTGAGGGCGATCGCCACTAGACTGAAAAAACAAGCAAGTATTCAGCAAGCGTACAACCATAGAGTTAATCTAGCCACAGAAGCGCTAAGTTATTTTGCCTATTACGACAACTTGACTAACTTACCAAATCGCACTTTGCTTCAAGAGCGATTGCATCAGTTAGTAAAAGAGGATTACAATCAACAAATTCCGATTCTGTGTATTGGTTTAGATCGTTTCCATCGAATTAACGATATGGGAACAAGTATTGCTGAGTTAGTATTGCGTTTAGTAGCTGAAAGGCTAACTACTTGTGTCGCTGACCACGATCTGCTTGCTCGTTTTAACAACGATCAATTTGCGATCATCTTTACCGCAATTACTCAAAAGCAAGATATTGCTAAGTTGGCTCAAATAATTTTAGATGTTTTATCTCAACCTTTGAAGGTCAACGAACAAGAAATATTTATTACTGCTAGTATCGGCATCAGCTTGTATCCCAAAAATGGTAGAGATGTTGATATTTTGCTCAATCAAGCAGATTTAGCAATGTCTCAGGCGAGAAAAGAAGGGGGTAACAACTATCAGTTTTACTCGACGCAGTTGCAGCTAGTTTCTTTAGCACCTTTATCACTAGAAAATGATTTGCGCTATGCCTTGGAAAGAGAAGAATTTGAGGTGTTATATCAGCCTCAAGTTGATATGCGGACTGGGCGAATTATTGGTGCTGAAGCTTTGCTACGTTGGCATCATCCAGAAAAAAAACTAATTTCTCCTGTAGAATTTATTCCGATAGCAGAAGAAACTGGCTTGATTATTCAGATTGGAGAATGGGTGCTACGCACAGCCTGCACTCAAACTAAATTATGGCAAGATGGGGGGTTTGGATTTCTAAATATAGCAGTTAATTTATCTGTATATCAATTTAATCAAAAAAATATTATTGAAAAAATCTGCGAGGTTTTAAGGGAAACAAATTTAAATCCTGCAACTTTAGAGTTAGAGTTAACAGAAGGTAGTATTGTGCAGAATCCTGAAGCAACTCGCCGAATTTTTAGTGAGTTAAAATCCCTGGGCATCCAAATTTCTATAGATGATTTTGGTACGGGATATTCTTCGTTATCTTATTTACAACAATTTCCTTTTGATACCTTGAAGGTTGATAAATGTTTTGTTCGTGATATTGCTAATGACTCGAAAAATGCCGCAATTACAACTGCTATTATTCAAATGGCTCATGGTTTAAAGTTAAAGGTAATTGCTGAGGGTGTAGAAACGCAAGCAGAACAATATTTTCTGTCTCAACATGAATGCGATGCTATGCAAGGTTATCTATTTAGCCGACCAATACCTGCTAAAGAGTTTGAAAAATTACTAATCGAGGGCAAACGGTTAATATTATAAGTTGAGAGAGGGGAGAGGAGAGAGGAGAGAGGAGGTTACAACTCTTAATTGATAATTGATAATTGTTAATTGATAATTGATAATTGTTAATTGTTAATTGTTAATTGATTATGGCTGGACATAGTAAATGGGCGAATATTAAACGCCAAAAGGCGAGAGTGGATGCTGTTAAGGGTAAAACGTTTACCCAGCTTTCACGAGCGATTATTGTAGCTGCTCGTAGTGGTATACCAGATCCAGAGGGGAATTTTCAACTGCGGACGGCGATTGAAAAGGCAAAGGCTGCGGGTATTCCTAATGATAATATTGAACGTGCGATCGCTAAAGGTGCTGGAACTTGGGATGGTGGTAGCGCCCAGTTAGAAGCGATTCGCTATGAAGGTTATGGTAGCGGTGGTGTAGCTATTTTAATTGAAGCATTAACAGATAATCGCAATCGGACTGCGGCTGATTTAAGGGCTGCTTTTAGTAAAAGAGGCGGTAATTTAGGTGAAACCGGATGCGTCGGTTGGATGTTTGAGCAAAAAGGTGTCTGTCGTTTAGAAGGGATTCAGGAAGAAGAGTTATTAGAAGCGTCTGTGGAGGGGGGCGCAGATTATTATGAGTTGATTGCAGATGAGGATGCTGAGGGCGCTGAGGTATTTACTGAGGTGGGTAATTTAGAAATACTTCAAAAAACCTTAAAAGCTAAAGGCTTTAATGTTACTGATGTAGAACTGCGCTGGATACCTAATAATACTGTGGAAGTAACTGATATTGATCTGGCGCGATCGCTTCTTAAACTGATAGATGCTTTAGAATCGTTGGATGATGTGCAAAGTGTTACAGCTAACTTTGAAATGTCTGATGAATTAATGGCAATGAGTGTAGCTTAAGTATTTTGGTGATTGGTGATTGGTCATTGTTAATTGTTAATTGTTAATTGTTAATTGGTCACTGGTCACTGGTCACTGGTCACTGGTCATTGTTATTCGGTCTATATAGAAAGTAGTACCTTAATAGAACATAGTTTATAAATATTTACATTATCACACAAATATTATTCATTATTTTAGTTACAAAATACGAATAATAAAGAGCTATAGCCCTCTAATAAAAAGCACATATAATTTCTGAGAACCTTAAAAATTAGACATGAGCCTTACTACTTCTGATTTTTTGAACCAATATAAATAAGAGGAATTAATGAACGGTGATCCAACTTATCAAGGTGTCATTTTTCTAGTAGATGATACACCGACAAATTTAGAAGTACTTCTAGATGTTTTAGATGATTCCGGCTTTCAAGTTTTAGTAGCTGAAGATGGCGAAAGTGCGATTGAAAAAATTGATTATGCCCAACCAGATTTAATTCTGTTAGATGTACTCATGCCTGGAATAGATGGGTTTGAAACTTGTAGACGCTTGAAAGCTAATGAATCTACCAAAAATATCCCGATCATTTTTATGACGGCGCTATCTGAAACCATTGATAAAGTGACTGGTTTGAATTTGGGAGCCGTTGATTACATTACTAAACCTCTTCAGCATGAGGAAGTTTTAGCGCGTATAAAAATTCACCTTCGTATCCAGCAATTAACTAATCAATTAAGAGATAAAAATCTTTGTCTAGAACAACTCACATCAGAGTTAGAACTACGAGTAGCAGCGCGAACGAATGAACTTTTTCAATCTAATCAATTATTGCAACAGGAAATTAAAGAAAGACTAAAAGCAGAAGCCAAGCTGTTGGAACGTACCCGTTTAGCAGAATTAAATGCAGATATTGGGGCTGCTTTGAGTGGTAATCATAACTTATCAAAAATTTTCCAAGAATGTGCCGAAGCTGTAGTTAAAAATTTGGATGCAGCGTTTGTTCGCATCTGGACGCTGAAGGAAGCGGAGCAGGTGCTGGAGTTACAAGCTTCTGCGGGTATGTATACTAACCTCAACGGTTTTTATAGTCGAATAGCTGTAGGTAAATATAAAATAGGTTGGATTGCTGAACACCGTCAACCACACTTGACAAATAGTGCGATCGACGATCCAATGATTAGAGATAAAGCATGGGCTAAACAAGAAAAAATACTTGCTTTTGCTGGTTATCCCCTAATTGTTGACGAGCAATTGTTTGGTGTAATAGCCATGTTTTCACGTCAATTGTTACCAGCAATAACTTTAGAAGCAATGGCTGATGTGGCGAATAATATTGCTTTGGGTATCCAGGGTAAGCAGACGGAGTTAGCGTTGCAGGAAAGCGAAGAAAGATTTCGCCAGATGGCGGAAAATGTTCGCCAGGTGTTTTGGATGACTAATAAAGATAGTTCTTCAATCATCTATATTAGTCCTGCCTACGAAAAAATATGGGGTCGTAGCTGCGAAAGATTGTATGAAAAACCCCTGGCTTTTTTCGAGGCAATTCATCCAGAAGATCAAGAAATGGTAGTTGCTGCAATAAAAAAACAAATTAACGGTGAATACGATCAGGAATATCGGATTATTCAGCCGAATGGTAATATTAGGTGGATTCGCGATCGCGCGTTTCCCATCCAAGATCAATTAGGGCAAGTTTACCGCATTGTGGGTGTGGCTGAAGATATTACAGATCGTAAACTTGCCGAATCAGAAATTCATAACGCTCTCGCGAAAGAAAAAGAACTTAGCCAACTCAAATCACGCTTTATTACGATCGCCTCCCATGAGTTCCGCACACCTCTAACTACCATCTTGTCTGCTGCTCAAGCGCTCAAAGCTTACTTTTATAGCTGGACAGAGGAAAAAAAATTCACTTATTTGCAACATATCGAAGATGCTGTTGAACACATGAGCGGTTTATTAAAAGATGTATTAGTAATTGCGAAAGCAGAAGCGGGCAAACTAGAATTTAGCCCTGTAGAAATGAATTTAGTAAAATTTTGTAGCGAACTAACTGAGGAGATGCAACTTAATGATATCAATCAGCATAAACTCAACTTTATTATTTGCTCTAACTGCTTTGGGGTGTCAGCAAGTAGTGTCATTGCTTATATGGATGATAAATTACTGCGGCAAATTTTTATTAATTTACTAGGTAATGCTATTAAGTATTCCCCCTCTAAAAGTGCAGTACAGTTTAAGCTGACTTGTGAAAATAATTATGCAATTTTCCAGGTTCAAGACGCAGGTATTGGCATTCCCATTCCCGACCAAAAGATGATATTTGAACCGTTTCATAGAGCAGAAAATGTTGGCAATATTCCTGGGACAGGGTTAGGGTTAACAATTGTAAAAAACTCTTGTTCTATACACGGTGGTAGCATCAGTGTAGATAGTGAAGTTGGAAGGACAACGTTTACCGTAATTTTACCATTAAAATACGACAGCAAAATAAATGAATAAGATTTTAGTAATTGAAGACGAAAATATAATTAGAGATATTATTGTAGACATTTTAAATGCTGAAAATTTTCAGACTTTTGATGCTGACAATGGTGAAACTGGGATACAGTTAGCGTTGCAACATTTGCCAGATTTAATAGTTTGTGACGTGATGATGCCGAAAATGAGCGGACATGACGTGCTACAAACATTGCGTAAAAATCCTGTAACTGCTACAATTCCCTTTATTTTTATTACAGCTAAAGCCGATCATGATTCTATCCGTGAAGGCATGGAATTGGGCGCTGATGACTACCTAACAAAACCTTTTAATAATAAACAGTTAATAGGTGCGATCGCTACCCGACTTAAAAACAAAGCAATTGTCAATGAACACATTCAGCAACAAATTGATGAATTGCGTTATAACTTAGCTGAACAAGCAGCATTACTTGATATTACAACTGACGCTATTATCGTTCAAAATTTATCTAACCATATTTTATTTTGGAACAAAGGTGCTGAACGGGTGTATGGTTGGTTAGCAGATGAAGCTTTGGGTAAAAATGCTAATAAAATTTTGTATAAAGCTTCAGAGCAACTAGAAAACCCTGAGCAAACTATTACCACAATTGGTGAATGGCAGGGAGAATTAAATCAAATTACCAAAGATGATCGAGAACTTATTGTTGCCAGCCGTTGGGTACTAATGCGCGATCGCCAAGGTGAACCTAAATCAATCCTTACCGTATCAACAGATGTCACCGAGAAAAAACAACTAGAAGAACAATTTTTCCGCGCTCAAAGATTGGAAAGTTTGGGGATACTTGCTGGGGGGATTGCTCACGATTTGAATAATGTCTTGACACCAATTATGATGGCTGTTCAACTTCTACAACTGAAAATTAGCGATGCCCAAAGCAAAAATTGGCTGACACTTTTGGAAACAAATGTTAGACGCGGCGCTGATTTAGTTAAACAAGTATTATCCTTTGCTCGTGGAATGCAAGGTAAGCGAACTATTATTCAGATTAGTCATTTAATCAATGAACTTAAGCATTTTGCCTCAGAAACTTTTCCTAAATCTATAAATATTTATACAGATACCAAATCATCTCTACAAGCTATAGTTGGAGATGCTACACAAATACATCAAGTTTTACTCAACCTCTGCGTCAATGCCCGTGACGCTATGCCTGATGGAGGAACTTTAACAATTGATGCCGAAAATATTTATCTTGATGAACACTATACTCGCATGAATATTGATGCTCATGTGGGTAACTATATTGTGATTACAGTATCAGATACAGGCATTGGTATACCTAACGATATTATGGAGAAAATATTTTACCCATTTTTTACTACAAAAGAAGTGGGTGAAGGTACGGGGCTTGGTCTTTCAACAGTAATTGGAATTGTTAAAAGTCATGGAGGTTTTGTCAAGGTAAAGAGCGAAGTTGGTAAGGGGACACAGTTTAAAGTGTATTTGCCAGCAACGGAAACAACAGCAAAGAGTGAAAATTTGAATTCTACCCAATTAGTACAGCAAGGGCAGGGAGAATTAATTCTTGTTGTTGAAGATGAAGATGGTATTCGTGAAATTACCAAAACATTATTAGAAAAAAATGGTTATCAGGTAATAACTGCTAATGATGGTATTGACGCACTTAGCTTATATACGCAATATAGTTACAAAATTGATGCGGTTGTTATGGATATAATGATGCCGTTAATGGATGGATTAACGACTATCCGCGTCCTTGAAAAAATTAATCCACAAGTTAAAATTATAGCTGTTAGCGGACTGACATCTAATCAAAAAGTTACGGAACTTAAAAGTTCTAGTGTTAAAGCTTTTTTGTCTAAACCATACACTTCAAATGAATTGTTAGAGGAAATACATTGGGTATTAAGTAAACCAAAAAGTTTGGTCTAAGAAATCAGGAGTCAGGAGTCAGGAGTCAGCTTACGTTTTTTAGCTTCCCCTGCCCCTCTGCCCCCCTGCCCCTCTGCCCCCTGC
>JBARVL010000506.1:0-14006 GCA_049646245.1 Crinalium sp.
TGTATAGTTTCTTTACCTGATTGTACTTAAATCTGATATTTGCGGTAAGCAATCTGGGATACCAAACAAGCAGAAAAAGGCAGGGACTATGATCAGTCGGTGATCACCACAACAAATAACCCCACTAAAAGGGCGCTGATCGTGCAAACTAGAAAAAGGTTCAGCATTGTTCTAGGCTTAACCATAGCTCATTGTCTTAACGAATTATCCTTTAAATAATCATGGTTTGGCCTTTTAAGCCTAAATTTCGTAAACAAATTGCTCGCATTGAAATTACAGGTGCGATCGCAGGTGCTACACGCAAGCACGTACTAGAAGCCCTAAAAACAGTTGAAGAAAAAAAGTTTCCCGCATTACTCCTGAGAATTGACAGCCCTGGTGGGACAGTTGGAGATTCTCAAGAAATTTACAGCGCCCTGATCCGTCTGCAAGAAAAAGTCAAAATAGTTGCGAGTTTTGGCAATATTTCCGCATCTGGGGGAGTATACATTGGCATGGGAGCCAATTACATCGTAGCTAATCCAGGTACTATTACTGGCAGTATAGGTGTAATTATCAGAGGCAATAACTTAGAAGGTTTGCTAGAAAAAGTTGGCGTTTCTTTTAAAGTAATCAAATCTGGCCCATATAAAGACATTCTTGCTTTTGATCGAGATATGACAGAGCAAGAAAAAGATATTCTGCAACAGATGATTGATACCACTTATCAACAATTTGCCCAAACAGTTGCCGATGCTCGAAAACTCGACGTAGAAAATGTTAAGAAATTTGCTGATGGTCGGGTATTCACAGGGCAGCAAGCTTTAGAATTAGGCATAGTTGACCGACTAGGCACAGAAGAAGATGCCCGTCGCTGGGCAGCAGAACTGGCAGGTCTTGATCCTGAAAAAACTCAGTGCTATACCCTCGAAGAACGTAAACCTTTGTTAAATCGGGTGCTAAATAGTAGTTTTCAGGCAGCACCAGGGCTATCAAGTAGTATAGATTGGTTAGAATTTGAGCTGTCTACCAATGGTCAACCTTTATGGCTGTATAGACCATAGGTAGAATATAAGATTTTAATAATTACAAAATCTTAAATTCCCAATTAATATGCGGAGGATCTTGGCGTGGAGTGGAGAGTTCGGGCAATACGTGGGGCAACAACCGCCTCAGAAAATACTGTTGAGGCGATCGCAGAAGCAGTCAAAGAACTGCTAGATGAATTAGAAACAAAAAATCAAATAGACCCCACTGAAATTATTAGTGCCTTCTTCACAACCACTCGCGATCTAGACGCTATCTTTCCTGCTGCGATCGCCCGTCAACGACCCCACTGGGACAACGTGGCGCTGCTGGATGTCCAACAAATGCACGTTGAGGGTGGCTTAGAACGCTGTATTAGATTTTTAATTCATATCAATCTGCCAGCTTCCCAAACCCAAATCTATCATCCCTACCTGCGTCAAGCCAAAGATCTTAGACCAGATTGGAGCCTTGCCCAAATCAGCCTACCATCAAAAGCAATGCAGTCTCATTACCTTTAAGACTGGGTTAGCCTTCATTACAAACAAACCTAAAAAAGAGCAAGTTTAACTTGCTCTTTTTTGGCATAAATATCACTAATGCTTAGACAGCCTTGGCTATGACACCTTTTCTACTTGCTTGACAGAATCTTTTTTATGAAAACGAATTCCTAAAAATAGGTCATATACAAAGTTACGAAAATCCTTGCCTTGAAGTAGACCCAAAGTTTGATAAGACCCTTTTGTATCTAACAAAGGCTGAATGGCATAGTAAGCAGCTTGATAGTTATACCAAGGAATACTTGGCCATAAATGATGAATTAGATGGTAATTTTGCCCCAAGATCAGCACATTCACAATCCGACTAGGATAAACCCTAGCATTTTTCCAGCGATCGCGCTCTTGAAATGGGCGGTGAGGTAAATAATCAAAAAATAATCCTAACGCTAAACCTACCACCAACGCGGGGGAAAACCAAAAATTGAGGATATAACCTAGAATTTCATGGCTAATCGCGTAATAAACTATACATCCCACAAATAAACGGCTTAAAAACCATTCAAGCAACACATATTTACGCCATAAACGCCGCTTAAAGAAAAAAATCTCATGGTAAAAAAAGCGTGCAGCAATTAACCATAAAGGCCCCCCAGTAGAAACAAAATGATCTGGATCATTCTCTGGATCATTGACATGGGCATGATGCTGCATATGAACTCGTGTAAATACAGGAAAGGCAAAGCCTAACATCAGCGCACTACCATGTCCCATCAGTGCATTAGCTATCCGATTTCGATGCGCCGAATTATGAGAAGCATCATGAATCACTGTTCCTGCCATGTGTAAAGCAATCACATTGGTACTAAAACAGCACCAGTGAGGCCACTCCCAGTACCAGTAACCAACTGTAGAAATTGCTACCATCGCTAATGCTGTTAAAAACATCAGTAGCGTCCGGTTAAACTTTCCAGGCGGACTGAGCAATTCTTTAGGAACAGTCAGTGGCTTTGCTGCCTCCGACATCGTGATCTTTACTCCTTTTATTAACTAACCTTGTGGGCTATAACCATCTTTTAGACAGTATCAGATTTTCGCTCTGACGCTAACGACCTAGTTTTAGGGCAAATCGCTCTTTATTCACAACCTGACGCTGGCGATATTAACTCGCTTCATCAAAAAGTTGGTATGTCTGAGAAATGTTTCCGTAAATTTACGGGAACATTTGAAATTTCGACCCGTCACTATGGGCATCAGGGTATCACTATATAGGCAGCAGTGACTGATAAATCAAGACACTTGCTTCGTCCTAAGCGCCAAAGCTTCGTAATTAGTTATGTGACTTTAGCTTTATTACCTGAGTTAGATCAGGATTAAACGCAGACGCATAGTAGTACGTAGTATACGATAGCAAGGAGTAATTATAAAGATTTGTGAAATTAGTTCATTTAATTGAAGCAACCCTGTCGATAGTCTAAAAATATGTTTTTAAGGAATGGTTTTTATGTCACTCAAATTGTCTAGTCCTGCTACTCGGCTTCTGAATTTAGCTGTTAAGGGAATTGGTTTATCTGCTGGAGTAGCATTTTTATTCAGTGGCAGTGAAATTTTAGCTCAAGTTGGTGCTGATATTCAGGTAGACACAGTGCCAACCTCTGGAGGTACAATAACCACAGGCGGCACAGTCACCACCAATAGCGATACACGCTTTAGCTGCCAGCTAAATAATGGTGTACCCACTGTAATGTATATTCCAGAAGATGGAGGCGGTAGACCTTATGCCTGGGCGACACCGAAAGCATTAGGTGGAGGTTGGACAGCCCAAAAGCGTTGTGATGCAATTAGCCAGCGTCTAGAAGAGTACCGACCTTATGGCTTAGTAGACTTACGCACAAGTGTTCAAAATGGTTATAACACTATCTGTGCTTTGACAGAAAGAGATTCTGCTTGTCGGATTGTGTTTACAGTTCCTCCAGGTCAAGACGCAGAAACTACTTTAGCTAACGTTTTCAGCAACTTGACCCTTGCTGATAGTGGACAGGTCACCAGTGGTGTTAACACCTTTACCAACAGAGGTAACGGGCTTGATCTTTTCAATGGTTTGTTAGGTCGAGGTACTTCAGGGCAGGTTAGAAGCACTGCTAAGACCCGTGTTAGTAACATTTATTTGAAACCATTCCTAAGTGTAAAAGATGGTGGTACGGCTAGATTTTTGGGAAATACTACTAACAAGCCAGCAAATACCCAAACTAGACCACGAATATTCCAGGGTCGTTAAATTCAAATATTCCTCTGAGAATAATATCTAAATAAAAGTCCCTCCCTAGCCGTAACTAGGGTAGGGGCTTTTTGTTGAGGCAAGTAACCTGCTAGACTGCTCTTTGTCGTTGGGAATGAGAGCTTTTGCATGGAATTCGAGTGGAACCCAGATAAAGCTGCGATCAATCTTAGAAAGCACAATATCTCTTTCCAAGAAGCCACGACTGTATTTGATGACTCGTTATCCGTGACATTTCCTGATCCCGATCATTCAATTGGAGAAAACCGCTACATTATTATTGGGATGTCTGGGCTGGGGCAATTATTAGTTGTTTCCCACACTGACCGAGAAAACCGTACTCGCATCATCAGTGCAAAAAAAGCCACTCGCCAGGAAAGGAGGTTTTATGAAGAAGGAAGTTGATGAGCTAGAAGATGAGCTACGCCCTGAATACGACTTCTCTAAGATGGCGGGAGGCATCAGAGGCAAATATGTTGAAAGATATCGAGCAGGAACAAATTTGGTTCTCTTAGATCCCGATGTTGCCAAGGCTTTTCCGACTGATATATCTGTAAATGAAGCCTTGCGGTTATTGATTCAGATTGCTCAACGCCAGCAGCCTAACAACTCGGTTGGAGCGGACTGATTCAAGATCTTAATATTGCAGCAAAGATTACTAGAGGCAAAAGGAGAACAAGAGTATGTCGCTGATGAGAGAGACGCTTGAGCGAATCAGTACATATTGTCACCTCACCAAACCAGGCAGAAGTAGAGAAGAAGTTGAAAGGCAACTCAAATTTTTCCCTTTCAAGCTATCTGACGAAGCGTATGAATATTATCAATGGGCAGGTGCGCCCATAGGCGATCGCCAGCCTGAAGGTTGGGATGGTTCCTATAACGACAACTCGACATATCGCTGTATATTTGAGCGGTTTTTAGGGGGCGCAAGTGACATAATACATTTCCTCTCTCTTGAAGAAGCAGAAAAACATTACCCTATTTATTCAAGCAATGCAGATATGTACAGAAAGTGTCTTCCCTTCGTTTCCTATGAGTACGGACATTTAGTGATTGCTTGTTCGGAAACTCACATTGAAGTTTCACCCGTGCTACAACGAGAAGATATTAATGACGAGTTATGGTTTCCTAGTTTGACCAATATGATGTTAGCGATCGCTGATTCTATAGAAATACTTGGGACGATATTGCCAGGATTCACCTGTGATGAAAATGGCTATCCACCTGATGAAGATCAAGAGCGAGAGCAATGGAAAACATGGAAAGCGATCGCTAAAAAGTATGGCTCTCCACGAGGTGAAATTATCACCAACTAAGCTCATTGATAATGACATTAATTTGTCACCATCATCTAAAGGAGATCAATTTATCACAAAGACACATAATTTGACTCAGCGACAGTAATCTGTCCTCAATGACAAATAATGTGTCCTAGTACAACATTTAAAGATGGGTAACCAGGGGCTCGAACCCTGAACCAACGGATTAAGAGTCCGATGCTCTACCATTGAGCTAGTCACCCTTAGAAAAATTATTATAACAGACTTTAATAAATTAAGGAAACTATCTACTAAAAATTTTTGGTTAACCGATCGCTAATTTATCGGGCATACTACACATATCCTGCTCTCGGCTTGCTAAGAAGTTTTGGGATTTCATAATTTTGTAGAGATTCACATCTGCTTCTAATAAGCAAGCATGACCGCTATCTGGTAAAACTACCCTATTTGCATTAGGTAGGCAACTAACTAAACGTTCAGCTTCAGCCACAGAAGGCAAAAGATTGTCAGCAGCACCAGCAATTACCAAAACGGGTTGTTTGATTGTACTTAACTGAGTTTCGTTAACATCAAACTCTCGCACTAATAAGACTCGCCAAAGGGCGGTTTTTTGTGGTACAGAACGTACAGCTTCAAATAAAGCTTGGCGATCGCTCGATGTGATCCTGTCGAGACTCGCTAAAAATGCTAAAAGTCCGATCGCACCAACACGATATAAAAATTCTGGAACCCAATTAGTTAAGTATGAACCCCAGCGTAAGCAAAACTGTTGATTAAATGAAGACGCTGGATTTATCAGAATAATCCGGTCAAACAAATGAGGCGCACGTAACGCCACTTTGATCGTTAAACAGCCTCCAAACGACTCACCGCATAGGTAAACAGAGCGATTGGGCTGTTTTTGCACTTCTGCTTCAACTAAAGCTACCACCTGATCTGTCAACACATCCCAATTGGTTAAATCATCAGGTGGTATTGCCAGACACCGGATATCGAAGCCAGCTTCTAAACCTGTAGTTTGCGCCCGCAATAGCTGACCAGTTCCATCTAAGCCTGGTAAAAATACAAATAGTGGATAATTTGAATTTAGTTTTTTGGGAGTAAGAAAACATGGGTGACTTTGTATTTCTGGCATTGTTAACTAATAACTAAACACTGCTTTTTTAAGTAGGTCTGGGATTACTTTTCAATAACAACCCTGACTTAGTAAGGTGCTAATCTCTTCTTGGCAGTAACCAATCAGATCAGCAACAACTTTTTTAGCTTGTTTTCCTTGATATTGTTCCCTCATGCGTGGAGTAATCCAACAAGGACGACCAATCAAAATTGTACTCCGGCGATAAATTACCATCGGATGCCAACCGTTTTGATTAAATAGCGGTTCTGAGGGGTCAAAGAAACTTAGCACCTTTAGAGGTATCGCGGAGTTATTAACTTCTTCAACAGATGCGATCGCCACTGGCAAAACTGCTAAATCTTTAACTGGCGCACGCATCGCTAAATGAGCAAATCCTCGCTGGAACTCTCCCATAGTGTTAGGTTTGGTAAACTTTACCATTGGTGGAGTACCTTCGGGGAATACTCCCACTACTTGACGTGATTGTAATAATTCAGTTGCCTGCTGAAAAAAAGTTTGCTGCCGATGTTCAGGTTTTTCTAAGGGAAAAGCACCCAAGAAATTAACCATATCCCGCATTACAGGTACTTGTCCCATATAATGATGGCAAGCAAAGCGAATCGGACGCTTAATTGCTGCCATTAATAAGGGTGGGTCCATAAAGCTGCGATGGTTACTCACCAACAATACAGGGCTGTTAAGAGGAACCCGATCCTGATAGTACACAAACATACGGGTTCCCATTGCTGTAAGCAGTAAGTTAGAAATTTGTAAAGGACTATCAGAATACATTTTTTTTATAATTCAGTAAGAAAAAATCATTTGTGATGTTTCACTACAATTGATTAAAAACTATTTACTTAAAATTAAAAATCCCTTAAGATAGATATTTTTATTTTACTGCCTTATTTTTCATCGGTATAAATGTTGGGTTCAGGTCTGTAGTTTGTAGCAATGCTCTTGCTTGATATGTAGTGAAAAATCTTTTAAAGTTACTTTTCGCAGAGATTATTAGTCTATAAGTTTATCGCAGTACGCAAAATTGCAACTAAAATACATAATCGGAACCCTGCATTGTAAATGAAAAGAAGTTTCAGGGGTGTTTTTGGCTTTTTATGAGTTTAACCAGTACCAGTAACAGCACATTCGCTATCACAACGCCTCTGTACTATGTCAACGATTTACCCCACATTGGCAGCGCCTATACAACAATGGTGGCAGATGCGGTGGCTCGGTTTCAGAGAATGCGTGGTAAATCAGTATTATTAATTACTGGCACGGATGAACACGGACAAAAAATTCAACGCACGGCAGAAGCCGCAGGTTTAGAGCCTCAAGCACATTGCGATCGCATTGCTGCGGGTTTTGAGGCATTATGGCAAAAGCTGAATATTCAGTACGATCGCTTCAGTCGCACTACTTCCCCTCGTCATGCAGCGATAGTAAAAGAGTTTTTTCAGCGAGTTTGGGAACAAGGCGATATTTACCTAGGGCAACAAACAGGGTGGTATTGCGTTGCTTGTGAAGAATTTAAAGAAGAACGCGATCTCTTGGATCAACATCGCTGCCCGCTTCACCCCAATAAAGCAGCCGAGTGGCGCGACGAGCAAAACTATTTTTTCCGGCTCTCTAAATATCAAAGCCAACTAGAGTCTTTGTATCAAGATCGACCAGACTTTATCCAACCAGCAACTCGTCGCAATGAAGTATTGAACTTTGTTAAACAAGGGCTGCAAGATTTTTCCATTTCGCGGGTAAATTTAGATTGGGGCTTCCCGATACCAGTTGATTCCAGCCACACAATTTATGTTTGGTTTGATGCTTTACTAGCTTATGTGACAGCTTTGCTAGAACCAGATAGTGAACCTACTTTAGAGAATGCTTTATCTAAGTGGTGGCCGATTAATATACACCTGATTGGTAAAGATATATTGCGTTTCCATGCAGTTTATTGGCCAGCAATGCTGCTATCAGCTAGTTTGCCAGTACCAGATCATGTAATTGGGCATGGCTTTTTAACTAAAAATGGTCAAAAAATTAGTAAGACTGTTGGTAATACAATTGATCCATTGGATCTAATTGAACGATATGGCGCTGAAGCAATTCGTTATTACTTTCTTAAGGAGATTGAATTTGGACAAGATGGCGATTTTAATGAAACGCGGTTTGTGCATATCGTTAATGCAGACTTAGCCAATGACTTAGGCAACTTGCTCAACCGCACCTTGAAAATGGTGCAGAAGTACTGTAATGGGATAGTTCCTAATTGTTCAGGTGAAGATATTGCAGCAGAGCAACCACTGAAAAAGATTGGTGTAAGTTTAGGCGATCGCGTAACTCAAGCTTACGAAAATCTAGCTTTTACCTCTGGTTGTGAAGCAATTTTAACTTTAATTCGTGCTAGTAACAAGTTGATAGACGAGCAGGCTCCCTGGGCATTATACAAACAAGGGCAGCAGCAAGCTGTCGAACAAATCTTGTATAGCGTTTTAGAATCAGTTAGACTAGCAGCTTACCTTTTAGCACCAATTATTCCTGAAATATGCAGTGAAATATACAATCAGTTGGGATTTGCAATTAACTTTAACGACAAAAATTTGATAAACGATGCCACAATCTTTTCTACCCATACAACCTGGGGAACACTTCCTGCTAATCAACAATTAGGGGAACCTCAACCCGTATTTGCACGGCTGGAACTGCCAAAAGTCGTTTTGTCGTCGTAATTACCAGTTATAGTTACCCCAAAGTAGTCCAGGAGAAAGGAGGCATAATTTTTTGATAAAACCGAGGTATAACAATGATGTTGGATAATGTCAGTAGTGATTCTGTTTTTACACCAGAACAAGTTTTAGTAAATCGTGGTCGTGTAGCAATTTTTATTGATGGCTCAAATCTTTTTTATGCTGCACTGCAACTAGGAATTGAAATTGATTATACTAAGTTGCTTTGCCGTCTGACAGCAGGTTCAAGACTGCTACGCTCATTCTTTTATACTGGCGTTGACCGCACCAACGAAAAACAGCAAGGATTTTTGCTCTGGATGCGTCGCAACGGCTATCGGGTAATTGCTAAAGATTTAGTACAGTTACCAGATGGCTCTAAAAAGGCAAATTTAGATGTTGAAATTGCTGTGGATATGATGGCGCTTGTGGGTGCTTATGACACAGCAGTTTTAGTTAGTGGTGATGGAGACTTAGCCTACGCTGTAGATGCTGTGAGTTATCGAGGTGTGCGTGTTGAGGTAGTCAGTCTACGTTCCATGACTAGCGATAGTTTAATCAATGTTGCCGATCGCTATATTGATCTTGACAATATCAAAGAAGATATTCAAAAGACACCGCGACACAACTATACTTACCGTCCACTATCGGGCTTTGGTCTTATAGATGATCCAGAACCAAGCTAGTGACCAATTGTATAAATCTCTAGTTAGCTCTAATTTTAGGGTATCGGGAGTAAAGTCTTTGGATAACCGAAAACTCAATACCCGACACCTTTTTCTTTTGAGTTTATTGACACTCCCCCGTCAAGCTTGCGCTGTGACGGGAGATTCTTGCTTCACTGAAACCTGCTCTTTGATGCAAGCACCATTAAGTCTTACAGCTTCTCCACAAGCTTTAATTCCGGTATGCCCTACCGTATTTGTAACGTTTTGTCTTCTTACTTTTCCTAATTATGTTGCTTGGTTTTCACAACTAATTGAGGTTCATAAAACTTTTGAGATTTTACCACAAAACCCTGCCCACGATTCATCTCACCACCCTCCATTCGTTGTGCTGGGAGTCCAAAGTGGAAGAGAGATAGACTTCATACAAAAATCAAAGTTTTACCCCCCTCAGTCCCCCCTTATGAAGGGGGGAGGTAAGAAATTCCGATCCCTCCCCTTATCAAGGGGAGGGTTGGGGCGGGGTAGAACAAAAATTTATACAATATTTCTCATATTGTTACTGCTGCTAGGTGTGAGTGGTTGTGGTGGCAAAAAAACCACAGAGAAAGCACCAACAGAGAATGAACAGCCAACAAATATTGAGGGTAGTTTAGAGTTTAATAATGTCACCTTAGAGCAAGCGGATGAGAATGGTCGTCCGTTGTGGAAAGTGAAGGCAAAACGGGGACTCTACACTCAAAATCAAAAAACTGCGCGTGTAGAAAATCCTACTGGTGACTTGTTCCAAGATGGGAAATTAGTCTTGCGGGTTAGTGCTACTGAGGGAGAAATTCAGCAGGATGGTCAAAAAGTATTTTTAAAAGGTCAAATTGTTGCTACCGAAATTCGCAATGGTTTGGTCTTAAGAGGTCAAGAGTTAGAGTGGCGACCTAAAGAAGATTTGTTAATTGTTCGTAATAATTTAACGGGCAGCCATCCACAGCTACAAGCATCAGCTAAGGAAGCACGTTATTTTAGTCGCACACAGCGAATGGAATTATTTGGTCAGATTGTAGCAACTACAAAAGACCCCTCTTTGCAACTGAGAACTGAACATTTAATTTGGCAAGTTTCGCAGCAGATAGTTATTGGGGATAAGCGAATTAAAATTGATCGTTATCAAGGTAATCAGGTAACTAGCTCTGTTATCGGTAACACATCTGAGGTAAATCTTAAAACAAAGATAGCGAAGTTGAAACAAAATGTCGAACTAACTTCTATAGAGCCTCCAGTTAAGGTTAATGGCAATTCAGTCACTTGGAACTTAAATAATCAAGTAGTAGTGGCGGATCAACCTGTAAGTATTTGGCATTCACAGGAACAAGTGAGGATTAATGGTAGCCAAGGTCAAGTTGATTTACAACAAAAAGTAGCTATTTTAAGTGGTAATGTTCAAGGTGTTGCTACACGAAATCAAGCAAAACTTAAAACTAATCAGCTTAAATGGGAGTTTGGTAATCAGTTGATTACGGCGCAGGGTAATGTAGTTTATCAACAGGTAAATCCCCTTTTGAGTTTGGCAGGTTCGTCTGGAGTAGGAAGGCTACAAGATCAAACATTTGTCGTCACAGGTAGTAGGGGTAGCAAAGTAGTTACGGAGATTATTCCTTAACAATTATCAATTAACAATTATCAATTACCCTTGACACATTTAATTGTTATAGCCATTCAGATAAATCGAAATACCCGTTTTATTGCTTTATGAGGTACAGGAGTGCGAGCATCTTGCTCGCTATAAATCTCTGGCGAGCAAGATGGCTACGCGCAGGCTACGCCAACGCTAACGCACTACAATATTTTTCAATCTTTGTGCGATCGCTTGTTAATCTTGGCAAAGATAAATTCAAAAATGCGTAATTAGTATCGTTTCTAGGTGCGATCGCTTTTTTCCTAATTTTTGTGTTCGTCAGCGACAAGCTTGTTCTGCTGAAGGTTAATAGCTGATTGCTGAGTAACTATTTCATTGCGACGAGGATCGCCAAGGTATTTAGAGGCGTTAGCGGTGTCGGTTCTAGGTGCGATCGCCATTGGTATTTCTAACGGCTTTTCCCACTGCTGTAATAGCTTTTTTAGCAGTTGATCTTGCTGCGATCGCAACCTAGTAATATCAGTCCCGCGATTGATGATCGTAAACCAAACTAAACTGCGATCGCGTGTTGGCATT
Source organism: Crinalium sp. (assembly GCA_049646245.1). Classification (GTDB taxonomy): domain Bacteria; phylum Cyanobacteriota; class Cyanobacteriia; order Cyanobacteriales; family PCC-9333; genus Crinalium. Next base: position 11,772 of record JBARVL010000506.1, read on the forward strand.
ACTCCAGATAAGGCGCTAACTTCATTGAGTGTGCCAGTTTTGACAATTGTGCCTGTGGGAATATGCCGCGTTTCCATCGTACCTTTGCGATCGCGCCCGGAAACCGGAAAAATATCGGCAAGAGTCAAATTCTGTGGTTGCAAATAACGTTGAATTGTCATAAACATATTGGAAGCAGCGCGGGCGGAAATGCGATTTTCCATCCCTAACCCAGAACCGTTGATCAGTTGAATTTCCTCTGGAGGGAAATTAGCGGCTCTGGCGGCGATTTGCATAACTGCTTGATGACCTCCAAGCGATCGCGCCAGCATCTCAGCCATTTCATTATTGCTGTAAATATTCATTTGTTTCAAAATCTGAATTAGCGTCATTGAGCGATGACGCAGCAGTAATACTTGATAAGGATTAGGTAAAGTAGCTACCTCAACACCGCCATTAATGACTACTTGAGGTTTAGCTGTGCCTTTTGGCATTTGCAAGTACTGACTGGTAATTAGAGGAGTCCAAGTACTACTATTTAAAGCTAGTTGAAGTAATTGACCTGCTTCTTGTGGATCGAACTTATAGTTCATATAAAAATTACCACTGATGACCAACTTACCAGTCACCTGTCGGATGCCCATTTGATTGAGAGAATTGCCAAGTGCGATCGCTTCTTCCCACACAAAGAAAGGATCGCCCACGCCAGTAATTACTAAATCTCCCTGAAGCACCCCATTGTTAATCGGACCTGTAGCACTAATTAAAGTTTCAAATTGATGTTTGGTCCCCCATGTTTCCAAAGCAGCTAAAGTCGTCGCAGTTTTTGTCAAAGAAGCTGCTGGAAGTGGTACTGTACCCTGATGGTTAATTAACAGCGTTGACCCTGACTGAATCCAAATACCTTGATTTGCTGTCAGCATTCCTTGTGCTGCTAATTGCTGTAGATATTGCCGTAGGGTATTTTCCACACTTGGCTCGGTAGCTTTTGGTAGCATAAATACAGGAACACCTTGCCAAGTAAGCAAGGTTGAGGGATTTATTTTAGCATTCACCCCAGCATTTTCCAGCCAGAGAGAGAGCAATCCAGAGCTAAACAGTTGCAGCATGGCATCAAAGAAGAATTTAGAATAAAGTTGTCAGCAGAAATTTGTGGAAGATTCAAACTTCTTTTAATTTAAGCAGCTATGCCAAACTTAAATAGCTAATTAGTGACTAAGAATAAGTAATTATCTCAGATGCTTCTGGTAGAATTTGTAATGTTTCTATAACTTTGATCAATGGCATCAACTCGCGCAAGAATCGCAATTGACGCTATGGGTGGGGATCACGCCCCTGCCGAAATCGTTGCTGGAGCGATTAGGGCTTATGAAGAACTGGATGTAGAGGTTTTGTTGGTGGGAGACCCCCAACAAATTGAAGCCTCACTCAAGCAACATCACAGTTCTCATCACATAGAAATTGTTCCTTCTGAGGGGACAATTGAGATGGACGAGGAGCCTTTGAGTGCTTTAAGGCGTAAGCCGAAGGCTTCGATTAATGTGGCAATGCAACTGGTAAAGAAAAAGCAGGCAGATGCAGTAGTTTCAGCCGGACATTCAGGAGCAGCAATGGCAGCAGCTTTGCTGCGATTAGGTAGATTACCAGGAATTGATCGACCAGCAATTGGTGCGGTATTGCCAACAATCGTATCGAGTAAGTCGGTACTAATACTTGATGTTGGCGCAAATGTAGACTGCCGCCCCAAGTTTTTAGAACAATTTGCTCTCATGGGGTCAATTTACAGCCAGTATGTGCTGGGTGTTGAGACTCCCCAAGTAGGATTGCTCAATATTGGTGAAGAACCTTCCAAGGGGAACGATGCGGCTCTTCGCACTCACCAAAAGCTGGAAGAAAACCCCAATATTACTTTTTTAGGTAATGCTGAAGGGCGGGATGTACTTTCAGGGCAATTTGATGTAATTGTCTGTGATGGATTTGTGGGTAACATCTTGCTGAAATTTGCTGAAGCCGTTGGCGGTGTGATGGTACAAATCCTCAAAGAAGAGTTACCAAAAGGACTACATGGCAAGGTTGGTACAGCTTTGTTAAAACCTAATTTGGAGCGAATTAAACAACGGTTTGACCACGCCGAACATGGCGGTGCTTTACTGTTGGGAGTTGAAGGTATTTGTATCATCACTCATGGTAGTTCTCAAGCGCCATCCATTTTTAATGCAATTCGGATTGCTAAAGAAGCTGTTGATAACGAAGTTT
>JBARVL010000507.1:0-1668 GCA_049646245.1 Crinalium sp.
GGCTGTCGAGCCTCAAGTAGGACAGACGAGCGTCGGAATTCCCACAATTCGGGTAGGACAGACCGTAATTGGTCTGAGGTGTTCAGAAAACACGAACTGGAGAAGAGTATGTTTAGACACAGCAGCAATGCTAGTGAAACTTGGAAGAATCTGCCCTGGAAGAAATTTCAGAAAGATTTATTCCGCCTCCAAAGGCGAGTGTTCAAAGCGATTCAAGTTGGAGACAAGCGCAAGGCTATATCCTTACAAAGGTTGATACTCAAGTCAACCGCAGCCTTAATGCTGGCAATACGTCAGGTAACGCAGCTAAACGCTGGAAAAAAGACGGCAGGTATAGATGGCAAAGCCTCACTCAAACATGAGGAAAGGCTTATTCTAGGTGAAGAACTTAGAACCAGAAGTAACAACTGGAAACACCGGAAGTTACGGGAAATACCCATACCGAAGAAGGACGGGACAACCCGCATCTTAAAAGTGCCAACCATCGGGGATAGAGCTTGGCAATGCCTTGTAAAACTAGCCCTAGAACCAGCACACGAAGCAACCTTCCATGCTAGAAGCTACGGGTTTAGGACAGGTAGGGCGACACATGACGCTCAAAAAATCCTACAAACAAACCTAAACTCCCATGCCAGAGGAATAGAAAAACGAGTTATAGAACTCGATATCGAAAAATGCTTCGACACGATTGCTCACAAATCCATAATGGAACGACTCATTGCCCCAACGGGTATAAAGCTCGGAATCTACCGATGCCTTAAAGCAGGAGTCAACCCAGAATTTCCCGAACAGGGAACCCCGCAAGGGGGGGTGGTGAGTCCCCTATTAGCTAACATTGCACTCAATGGCATAGAGGACATCCACCAGTCTGTTAGGTATGCAGACGATATGGTGTTCATTTTAAAGCCTAAAGACGATGCAGTGGCAATACTTGAGCGCATTCGCCAGTTCCTAGCAGAACGGGGGATGAAGATTAGTGATCATAAAACCAAGCTAACCGCTACGACAGATGGGTTTGATTTCCTCGGCTGGCACTTTAAGGTGCAAAGTAACGGAAAGTTCAGATGTGTCCCATCAGAGGACAATTACAAGGCTTTTCGTCAGAAAGTCAAACACATCGTCAACAACTCGAATTATGGTGCTACCACAAAGGCTGAGAAATTAGCCCCTGTAGTTAGAGGATGGAGGAACTACCACCGCTATTGTAAGATGGACGGGTCAAGAAACTCGTTATATCACATCAGAACAAGGGCTTTTAAGGTGTTCAATAAGGAGACTAAACAGGATAGAGAGTCCAGCAAGAAATTACTGGATAAAGCATTTCCATCAGTCCCTTACTCCGAAAACAAACACATCAACGTCAAAGGTGAGAAATCGCCTTTCGACGGGGACATCACCTATTGGAGTGAGCGTAACAGCAAACTCTATGACGATGAAACCTCTAAAGCTCTTAAAAAGCAAAACCATTCATGTGGTCATTGCGGTTTAAAAATGTTTAGTGAAGAGAAGGTACACCTGCATCATGTAGATGGAAACCATAATAACTGGAAAGGAAATAACCTTCTAGCTATTCACGAAAGCTGCCACAATTACATCCACATGAGCAAAGGCGCAAGCCAAGAATGTCGGGAGCCGGATGCGGTGAAAGCCGCACGTCCGGTTCTAAAT
>JBARVL010000508.1:0-2384 GCA_049646245.1 Crinalium sp.
CAATTCCGTTCTTCAACTTCACCTTTTACAGACGATCAGTGGCGGATATTAATTAGGGATTATAACCTTTGTACTCCAGCAGAAATTGCTAATGCTGTGAAAAAAGCTGCCCAAGAAGTGTTTGTGCGTAACCAGCGCGAAGGTGATCCAGATACGGAATTAAGAGTTACTTTGAACGATTTGAGATATCAGCGATCGCTCTTTACTCCGGCAATGGTGCGAGACGAGGATCAAATCTACGCAATTCGTAACAAGGCTCCCTATGCTAGACCAGCTTCGGGTAACGATAAATCACGATTTGCTGCATCAGGTGCGGAGTTGTTTTCTTAGTTCCTGGGTTGCAAATTTCTCGCTCTTTGATGTCGTAAATTTGTAAAACTTCTCAAATTAATGTCGTTTTCTCGCTCTTTGATGTCGCTAACTGGTTAAATTTCGCAAATTAAATGTCGTTTATTGGTAAATTTATCAAATTAATGTCGTCTCAACTGCCTGATAAAGCGATGTTTTGTACAATCAGAAAACATCGGTTTAAATATACTACCCTAATTCAACAAATTTAACTGTGTTTTTGCTTTCGTTTCCAATTCATAAATTTTGTTATATTTGATTATAATTTACTATGATTAAAACAGTTTAAGTTGCTTAGTTGGTTTAGTTAATTTTTGAGGCTTATCTTCACCATCAAGCGTAACTATTTCAACATCAGCACAAGTCTCGACCCAACATTTTGCACCGCAGGATAGCGGCTGATAGGGGCGGTAAATTACTTTAGCGATCGCATTACCGTAGCTATCGCAAATATAAGCTTCATGCCCATAAATGTTATTTTTTCCTTGTTTAATTGTTAAAACTGGGCGATTGGCACCATCTTTACCATTGGCGCGAATTTCGTACTGATTGACATGGATAATTTTTTTAGTTTTGCTAGTTGGAAGTCGGAGCTTGGACATTTTCACTACCTAATATTAAGAACCGTTAATCAATTTGGAGTCATGTTAATTTGATATTTGGCGATCGCCAAATGAATAAACCAATTAACTACTATTAATAGAAGGCATTTGGTTGAGGTAAAATTAGTTCAATAGCCCAACTAATTTAATTTTAGTAAAATCAAAGGAGTTTTTTAAAATGATAATAAAAGATCCAGTAATAGCGGAAATTCTTAGGAAAAAGCCAGATTATTTAGAGATAATTAACCAGGGTAAACAGACACCCTATTACCGCAAGCTGAATAAGAATTATCGCAAGGTTAAAGGATATCTTTCTTACTCAGAAGTAGCAGTAAATTTAGCCCTCTCTTTATCGGGGGGCGATCATTTACCCTATGAGATGTGGTTTAATGACATCGCTTGGTCGGCTGGAATTATTTCTAGTAAGTTAGTTTGTGAATTTGGATCACCTGTATATTGGCTACAAAAAGATTTATGCGAAGCGTTTTTAAACACAGATCTGCCAAAAGAAGTTTCAATCAAAAAAGTTTTCCCTTGGGCAATCGTTATGCTTCCTCAAGGACTAATAAATACCCCTGATAATTATCCCGTAGAATGGTTGTTTATCCAATTTCTAGAAGAAGGGTATGTGTTCCCCGTTTTAGAATTTGGGATAAATGGGGTGATCCCTTCCGATTCCGTAGAAGCCGATAAAATTCGGTGGTTTACTACCGTTCGGGGTGGGCCGACATACACCAGTACTTTTGAAATAGGACTAGAGGGTATAAGAACCAAAGGTAATTTTTATATTGATATTAGTAGTTTGAGTTATTACAAGGATAATATCAATGTAGATCCAGAAAGAAGCTTTACCAATACCTTAGATGCACTAACAATTCAGATTTTGATGTATATGCATCGCGTTAATTTAATAGAAGAAGACTCGCCAATACCAAGTAAAGGCATAGGCTTTGGTATTAAAGCTCAACAAAAACTTGAATCAATACTCAATCCCATTTGGATTGGCAGAGATTACAAAATTAAAAGAGAACAGCCCTATCCTGAAAGTTATCGTAATTCCCCTTCCGCTCACTGGAGAAGAGGACATTATCGGAGAGTAGCAGTGGGAAAACGGGAGGAAAACAATCGCAAGTTGGCATGGATTGAACCTGTTTTTGTTGGCGGAGAAGGTTAGGTTATCTTCGGCGCTGGTTAAACTATCAGACTAAAGTACAAATTAAAAATACAAGAGCGATGTCTGCGACGGGCTTCGCCAACGCGCATTGTACTTTCGCTCTCGTATTTTTTGATTACTAATTTTGTACTGGATTTGTACAGTGACATATTATTTGTCGTCGAGCCAAATTATTGTCATCGACTGAAAGAATTGATTTATCTTGATTTTAGTCTTTTAACTCAAGCCAGCCTCATGAGTAGTCTGTGACAAATTAAGCG
>JBARVL010000509.1:0-18657 GCA_049646245.1 Crinalium sp.
GTTATTTTCTCATGGACTTTCGCTACTTTTTTAACTGATAAACGTCTATTATTTGACCCCTTAACTTTTCGTGATAAAGCCTTCTGCCTACGTCTTAAACGCTTGGCATATTTGCGGGTTGGTTTAACTGGATCTACTTTATAACAGCTTTCACCGTCAAATACAGTAACTAAACTGTTTAAACCTAAATCAATACCTGAAATTTTTCCTAATTTATTATTTGTTAAATCATCAGTCTCAAATAAGATTGCAGCAAAATATTTATCTGTGCTTGTTTGTGAAACTGTTACAGACTTAATTTTGCCGTTAATACTTTTTGAAATTGAAGCTTTAACAATACCAAGTTTAGGTAGTTTTAAACCACTATTTTTAATTGAACAGCTTTCAGGATAACGAATCGACTGCAATAGGTGCTTACTTTTAAACTTAGGGAATCTTGCTCTTTTACTAAAAAAGTTCTTAAAAGCTGATTCTAAATTTTTAAGTGTTTGTTGTAAAGTAGCAGCAGTTACTTCTGTTAACCATTCATAATCAGATAGCTTTTTAAGTTGGGTTAAGTCGAGTGCCATGTCGCAATAACTCATACCCTTGCCCGTTTCTTCGTACTGAGTGTTAGTTTTGTTCAGGTAATAATTAAATACAAATCTAGAACAACCGAAGCTTTTGGCTAATGCTTCTTGTTGCCACTTATTTGGATAAATTCTAACCTTGAGTACGTCTAACATCAGTTCTTTTGAGCTAAACTTATCTGGATATTAACATTTGGCGCTCCAAGATGTCAACCTCATATCATCACGGTTTTAGGTCTGTTTACAAACTTAACGCTCACGTTGTTCTCGTGGTAAAATATCGTAGACGTGCAATTAATGGCGAAATCTTAACACGGCTGGAAGAAATCTTAAAACAAACCTTAAATAAGTGGGAATCAGAACTATTAGAATTTAATGGAGAGTCAGATCATGTTCATTTGTTGATTGACTATAAGCCAGATATACCATTGTCCACATTAATCGGGAACTTAAAAACAGTTAGCAGCAGATTAATCCGTAAAGAATATCCATGGTTAGCCTCAAAATATTTCTATAACAAACCCTATTTCTGGACTGGTTCTTATTTTGTAGCTAGTTGTGGAGGTGCTACAGTTGAACAATTAAAAAAATATGTCGAGCAACAAGCGACACCGGAATAAGGATTCGCTTCGCTCAATTTATATATTTGGTCGCCATTCATCTCGCCGTTAACTCGGCGAGTGTAACGGGAGTCCTCTGGCTCCCTTTTTGATAGGATTTTAATTTTTAAGTAATCTTTTTTAAGAACTCATCATAATTATAGCGGTTCCTCTGTCAGCTATCAACAGCTAATAACTTGAGGATTTCTTGAGCCGCGCGATCGCATACTCCCTCTTCACCCAAAAGTTGCCGCATTTCTTGATATCCAGCTAAAACTTGCTGACGGCGATTTTGATTTAATAGCAAATCTAAAGATTCTCGGACAATATTTTCTGATGTCGCGTCTACTTGTTGTAACTCTGGCACAATTTCCTTCATTAACACCAAATTTGGTGGAGACATGAAAGGAATAGAAAACTTTAACAAATTGTAACCAACCCAAGCAGTAAATGGGTGAACTCTGTAGATAACTACTTGAGGAATATTTAGCAAAGCAAGTTCTAAGTTCACAGTACCCGATTTAGTAATTGCTAAATCAACTGCTGCCAACACCTCTGGAGTTTGATTAGCAACTAAGGTAGCACGCAAACCATATTGTTTAATTGCTTGTTCAATTTTATGGCGGTATACTTCTAAAGAAAGCGGAATCCAGAAATGGACATGAGGAATTTGTTGCTGGATTTGTTGTGCAGCTTGAAATATTACTGGTAAAAGATATTTTAGTTCTTGATGTCGAGAAGCGGGGATTAGAGCGATCGCAACTTGATTAGGTTCAATTCCTAATTTATCCCTTGCCAATTCTCGGTTAGGAAATGCTTGTATCCTATCTATCAAAGGATGCCCCACAAAGCTAACAGATGCGCCGCGTTCTTGAAAATAGCGGGCTTCTTCAGGAAAAATTGCTAATATCTGGTCAGTAACACTAATAATCCGCTTAGTATTTTTATCACCTAGCGACCACACCCACACTTGAGGCGCGATATAAAATAATATCGGCACTTGTGGCAGGTTACGGCGAACATAATTGCCAATAGCTAGGTTTGGCTCCATATAATCAATTAACACCAGCAAATCAGGTGGGTGTTGTTTGAGGTATTGTTTAGCAACCTGCTGAACTTGTAGCGTCGGTAAGATAAACGGCAGTGTTTCTAAAATTCCCACCGAACCAATAGCAGTAGTATCTTGAATCAAAGTAGCACCAGATGAAGCCATGCGCGAGCCACCTAGAGCTACAATCTCTAGATCCAGCCCTACTTCTACCGTTTGACGCTTCAGTGCTTCAATTAGCAATGCCCCTTGTAGGTCGCCAGAAACCTCACCCGTACTAATAAAGATAGTAAATTTTGTTTTTTGGGTCATTTGAGGGGGGAGGGGGGAGGAGGGAGGAGGGAGGAGGGAAAAATTGTTAATTGTTAATTGTTAATTGTTAATTGTTAATCGTTTACTCATCGCTCTCATTTTGTGATAAGCGTTTACCAGGAATCAGACCACGACGACCATCTGTTTGAGATAGCTGTAAAAAGCCTCGTAAGTGCTGCACGTATTCGTTATTTGATAACAAAAGTAACTGTTCTAATGCTTGATTTACAGGCAATCCAGAGCGATAGATAATTCTGAAAGCGCGTTTTAGATAAGAAATATCTGTTGATTGTAAACCCTTACGTTTTAATCCAATCAAATTGAGCGATCGCACATGGGATGGATTACCATCTACCAACATAAAAGGAGGCACATCCCGAACGATTTTGCTCATTCCCCCTACCATTGCCATCCGTCCAATATGGACAAATTGATGCACACCCACCAGCCCACCAACTACTGCTTGCGACTCTATATGCACATGACCAGCTAAAGCAACACCATTAGCCACCACTACAGAGTCTTCAATAATGCAGTTGTGAGCAACATGGACATAAGCCATTAACAGATTACTATTACCAATAATTGTCGCTTCACCTGCACCAGTTGCGCGGTTAATCGTCACAAACTCTCGAATTCTGTTATCGTCACCAATTTTTAGCCAAGTCGCGCCGCCTTCATATTTCAAATCTTGGGTGTCCAAACCAATCGCTGCACCAGGAAAAATTTGATTACGAGCGCCAATTTCTGTTGGTCCTTCTAAAACTGCATGAGCGCCGATAATTGTTTCTGGACCAATTTTGACATTTTCTCCAATCACTGCATAAGGTCCAACCCTGACCGTTGGGTGTACTTCAGCATTTGGGTGGATAACAGCAGTGGGATGAATCACTGTCTTTAATGGTACTACTCCAGCCATCTGTAAGCTCCTATTACGGTTTTGGGGAGGGGCGGGGTAGATGCCGCCCGTGAGCGTGATGCTGTGTTCACCCAGGTTTGCATATAGCAACATACAAATAGGCACTGGGGACTACAGGTAAAAAGCAGCAAAGCTGATAGCTGAAGTTTTAGTCAATTAAAGAAAACGTCAGTTCGCCTTCTGCTGCTAGCTGACCATCGACTTGAGCGCGAGCCTGCATCTTAGCAAAACGACGGCGTTTGACACATATCAGTTCCACGCTCATCACCAACTGGTCACCTGGTACAACTGGACGGCGAAACCGTACTTTATCAATGCCAGCAAATACAAATAAGCTGCCTTCAATATCGGGTAGCTGAGTTAAAACAATGCCACCTACCTGTGCCATTGCTTCCACAATCATCACTCCAGGCATTAATGGACGACCTGGAAAATGCCCTTGAAAATAAGGTTCATTAAAGGTGACGTTTTTCAGACCAACAGCACTTTCCCCTGGTACATACTCCATAATGCGATCAACGAGCGCAAACGGATAACGGTGGGGAAGCAGCTTTTGAATCTCTTCGAGATTGTAAACAGGCTTCTTAGGCGACTGCTGTGTTGGAGTAGTAATTACTTGATCGACCTCAGCAGGTTCAGTTTTCAGGCTGCTACCAGAATTGGCGTGATTGATTTCAATCAGTGTGGACATGAGCAAACTTTTAAGGTTAGGGGCGCTTTATTAACAAGTATGAAGGCGGAAGCATTAAAAAAGTATAAATTGGAAAGGAAAAAATTGAAACAATTTTTAACAAAGTGATCGGTCACTGGTCACTGATAATTGTTAAGTGCTTGAATTTTTTTAGCCAGTTGGATATGTAAGCTATGGCTGGCTTTATAAGCAAGGAAGTGAGCTTGTGGAAAATAGCCTAACAAGCTTAAATCGCCGATTAAATCTAAAAGCTTATGACGCGCTGGTTCATTAACAAACCTTAATGGGGGGTTGAGCCAACCATTAGCATCACAAACTAAAGCATTATCCAAGCTGCCACCCTTAATTAAACCGGAGGCTCGTAGCTGGTCAATTTGGTGAGCTAAACCAAAAGTACGTGCAGGTGCGATCGCACTCTCAAAACTTTCTGTACTTGGTGTCCAACTATGCCACTGATTACCAATTGCGGGTATTTCAAAATCTATTCCGTAAGTAAAGCGAGTTGCCCTTGCTGGTAGTGCAGCAACAAAGGCATCGCCTTGATATACCCAAATAGGCTCTTTGATTTCTAGATAGTCGCCTTCTCCCCTCCCTGCGTGCGGGGAGGGGTTGGGGGTGGGGTTCTTCTCCTTTGAAGCTTTGACAACACCAACTTGGGCGATCGCATCCGCCCAAAGTTTGGCACTCCCATCCAACAAAGGAAGTTCCGCCCCATTAATCTCAATCCGAGCATTATCCACACCCATCCCAGCTAAAGCTGCCAACAAGTGTTCTACTGTTCGCACACGGGCATCTTCAACCGCAAGTTCTGTAGATAAAGTCGTCTGATTAACAGCATCTACCCGTGCAGGAATATGGGGACAATTTGGCAGATCCACCCTCACAAAGTAGCGTCCCTCTGACTCAGATGCGGGTTTGACACACACCCTTGTATTGACACCACTATGCAGCCCCACACCCGACATTTCAAATTCTGTTGTCAAGGTTTGCTGCAAGTCTTCAGCGTTCATGGCAAAACATTTCAAATTTGATTTTCAACCCAAGAGCGAAAAATAGCCTTTCAGGAGTCAGCTTTCAGAAGTCAGTTTTCAGTTTTTAGATCGCTGATAGCTGATAGCTGATAGCTGATAGCTAATTAAAATCTCTCACCAATACCAAAGTGGAGACGACCTTTACCTTCGTCATTAAAGCCGTAGTCCACCCGAATTGGTCCTAGCGGTGAATTAACTCGCACACCCAGACCATATCCTAAGCCATTCCCTGGTTTGCCCCTAGCTCCGGCTGGATCTCCAGGTACACTATTACCTGAACCTAAATCGGTAGCATAGTCAGCAAACACCGCCCCCCCTATAATCGAGAACAGAGGAAAGCGATATTCAGCAGTTCCCTGAATAAAACTCCGACCACTACCAATATCCCCTTCATCGTAACCACGCACTGAGTTACTACCACCAAGAGAAAAAGCTTCATAAGGCGGCAAATCTCCCAGCACCGTTCCAGCTTGAACATTAAAGGCAAATGCCTGGGGACCTTTGGCAAATCTCGTCAAATTTGCCGGAAGATAGTAGCTGTAGCTACCCCGCAGACGATTTAACAAGATGTTACCTTCTCCTACGGGAATCGACTGCTCAACGCCAAATCGCAAGAAGTCGCCACTTGTAGGTATTAAAGAATTATTACGGCGATCGCGCACTGCGCCCAATTGCAGTGTCAATAAATCATCTTTACCTGTACCACTAAAGCTCAAATTATTGCCAAGCTCATCTCTCGGGGCAATATCACCGTCAGCATCGCGGATCGAAACTCGCTGATACTGCAAGCCTAAAGATGCCCTCCAGTCTGAGTTATCAAAAGGGTTTTTGATTAAGGGACGGCTGAAATTGACACCACCACCTAACCGCACCACACGGGGGCGATCGTTATCATGTTCGTCCCCTAGTGTAATCTCATCTTCATCCCCACCATCAAAAATCAACGAGATAGACCGACGACGAAAGCCATTAATTGTATAAGATGTTCGGTTGGGGTCGCCAATCCAAGGATTTGTAAAATTGACATCAAACAGCAATTCCCGTTGACCAAGTTGCAACTCAGCCCCTAGTTTTTGGTTATTACCCCCTAAATTTTGCTGTTGATAGCTAACCGTGCCAAAAAAACCACTAGCCGAACTAATACCAGCCCCAGCCGCAACTGAGCCAGTATTTTTCTCAATCACATTGACAACAACAACAACTTTCCGAGGATCTTGACCTGGGCTAAAGGAGAGACGTACATCGTCAAAAATGCCTAATCCATAGACGCGGCGCAAGTCACGCTCTGCTAATCTGCGGTTAAACACATCTCCAGCCGTTAATTGCACCTCGCGCGTAACAATGTTTGGGCGAGTGCGACCCTTTATGGGATTATTTTGCTCGTTAACTTGACCACCTTCTTTATCTAAAAAGCGGACTTGTATATCTTCTATTACCCCTTCTGCTACTACTAAGTTAACTCTGCCATCAGCCGTAGGTTGTGGGACATCAATTACTTGAGCTAAGTCATAACCGTTGTCTTTATACCACTGGTTTAACTTCTTAATACTTTCTTGCAGTTCTTTTAAGTTCAGAATGCGACCATACTGCGGAGAAAAGATATTATTAACCACGCTTGCTGGTACTACACCAGAACCAGGACTAGGTGGAACGGTTGTGACATTCACACTTTGCAACACCGGGTTAGGTTGCACTACAAATGCCACCCGCACACCCAAAGATGTATCCTCTGGCACAAATTCCACATTGGCAAAATACCCAGTCGCGTAAATCGCATTTAAATCGGACTGCAACTGACTGCGCGTCGTGGCGCGTCCAGGTTTTGTGCGAATTACCTTATATACTTCGTCTTGCAATTGCCCACTTACACCACGGACTTGCACTTCAGCTACCAATACCCGCGCCTCTTGTTGCGGTATGGGAGCAGGGGTCGGGATGGTTGGCAGGGTGGGAGTTGTGGGCTGATTTGGGTTAATAGTAGGGGGGTTAATTTCTAGAGACGGCGTACCTGGTGTGATGTTAAATTCAACTCGGTTCGGTGTTTCTTGCCTGGGTGTAGATTCTGTACCAGGAGGAGTAATTAGTGGCTCAGTTGGTCTGACGGGTTCACTCCTTGGGCTTGTCGGACTAGGTTGATTACTGCCTGGTGTAGCCTCTCCTGAATCGGGAGCAGCATCAATAATCACATTTCCCGATGGATTGGAAGTTTGCCCATTAGCACTTGGTGACAAACTCATGGTCGTTGTCGCAGCGATCGCCGCCAGCAATAGAGGAGATAAACGCATTTCTTTAATAACTTCGTTCCGCACTTCCACACACCATCTACAGTTTTGAGTTGATAAAATCAGACGCAAAAACTCGTTGCTTTACAACTTTACAACCCAAAACTCACACAAATCTTAATATTGAGTACTCAAAACCTTTTGGAGTACTTGCTGATAGGCATCTTCGACATTACCCAAGTCTCGACGGAAACGGTCTTTATCCATTACTCGCCGATCGGGATCTGTTTCAGCTTGGTTCCACAGACGACAGGTATCTGGGCTTATTTCATCAGCCAAGAGTATTTGCTGCTGTTTGTCTAGACCAAATTCCAGTTTGAAATCTACCAAGGTAATTTCACATTGATTAAAAAATCCTGAGAGGATTTCGTTAATTTGCAATGCTTTAGCTTTCAGGCTTTCCAACTGTTCTGGTGTTGCCAGATTTAATAACAAGAGGCGATCGCGCGTCAGTAATGGATCTCCCAGTTGATCGTTCTTATAATAAAATTCCACTAACGGCTCTGGTAAGACGGTTCCTACCCCTAACCCTGTTTGTTGACACAAGCTACCCGCAGCAATGTTCCTAACAACTACCTCTAGGGGGATGATTGTTACTGCCTTAACCCGCATTTGATTAGGCGCAGGACAGTCGATGAAGTGGGTAGGAATACCTTTAGCTTCAAGCATTTTAAACAGATGAGCCGCAATGGTGCAGTTCATCTCACCTTTAGCTTTGATCGAGCCTCGCTTTTGGGCGTTAAAGGCTGTGGCATCATCTTTAAAGTGCGCCAACAAAATCTCTGGATTATCGGTAGTATAGATAATCTTGGCTTTGCCTTCGTATAACTGTTCGTTTGCAGACATTGAGAGTAGTGGGTTATAGTTTGGTCTGTCTCGAAAATCGGGAGGAGGAAGATCGAAAAATTCTTACCCCTTTGCTCTTGAGTAAAAACTCACGCTCGTCTATTGCAAGAGTGACATCTCCTACACCAACTGAGTACAGTATGGTGTAGGCTTCTCACCAACTCCAGCTATTGCTTCGGATACTCGATGAGGGTAAGGTCGAGGGAATTTATTGCTAAACTCCCCCTCCTATCCGAAACCGTGCTTGCGACTTTCACCGCACACGGCTACTCAATGTGTCTCCCGTTGTCAGAGGGACTTCCTATTTGACATTAGTTCAGCAGCACTCGAAAAAGTTTTTCTTCTTCTTCTGTTATGGGTTCCCCCTTGATGCCTTTCTTCCAAACTTCCGTATAGTCAAGTTTGGATTGTTCCCCAATTTGTTTAGAACTGGGATTTTCTGAACCGTTCTTTCGTCCTAATATTACTGGAACATCGTTAATCCACTCCCATTTATATTTATCCCATTGTTGGGCTATTTGTTTGAGATTTTTGGAGTGTTGTTTGTTCCGAATTTCTATCAGGTCAAATGCCGTCTTTTCGTCGTGACAATGCCGATGCAGTAGTTGTAAATTATTCCATTCATCCCTACCGCCGAGGGCTTTAGGTATGATGTGGTCTACTTCCAATACATCCCAATTCTGAAAGCTTAATCCGCACTTGGTACATTTACCCTTTTGTTGTTTTAACAACTTAGCCTTTCGACTGGGCAATTCAGGGTGTTCCCCAAGTCTTGAACTCCAATAAACCAGGTCGCCGTCGAATGGACTTTTATCGCATTTAACCTTCACATACTCAGTGCTGCTGCTGCCGAGTTCTGAGTGCGTGAGTAACCGAAGGGAGTTCGCTGTTCCCTTCCTGGTTGCAAATACCCAGTTATTATTGCCTATGGTTCTCCAGTAACGTTTTGAGCCTTTACTGATTGAGCCACAGCGTCTTTTTGCCCACCGTCGAAGTTTCAGGTATGTGAGGTGGTCTTGTCTTGCTAGTTCTCCAACTGTTTGAGCGTCGGAGTTTGAATAATAAGAAGTCCACCCCCTTATTACAGGGTTAAGGTCTTTAATTATTGCCGATTGAGGCGATGACCTGTGTTTTTTGATGAGCCTTCCAATCTCCTCTTGATGTACCTTACTCGCCTTCTTCGATGGGGTGATGAGTGTATTAAAACCTAATATCTTACCTTGAGAATTTCTATTACTCCGGTATTTTCCAGTCGGGTACTGTTGGATATGATGACCTAAAAAGTCAAATCCAGCGATACCATCCTCACTTAATATGGGCTTGAGTGTGTGAGTTAGCCTCGTCTTTTCAGGTTTCAATTCTAAGCCAATACCTTTTAACCATTCAGAGATTATATCTCTGCATCTTTGGACAACGGCTATATCTTCGTGGAGGATAACAAAATCGTCTGCATATCTTACGATACTTAGACTGGAGGTTTTGTCTCTTTTTGACATGATTTTCCCAGAGGGATATCTGATTGGAAGTGTTGTGACATATTTATTCAACACTTCTTCTAAGCCGTGAAGGGCAATATTCGCCAAAAGCGGAGAAATGACCCCTCCTTGTGGCGTACCCTCAGATGTAGCAGCAAACACCTTTTGGTCTATGACCCCAGATTTTAGCCAAGCTTTGATTTGTTGCCTGACTTTCCCTTTTATGTTGAGTTTCTGGAGTAGGGCTAAATGGTCGATGCGGTCGAAACATTTGGCTATGTCTGCATCTAGCACAAACTTAGCCTTCTGTTGTATACAGAGTTTAATCTGTCTTATCGCATCTTGGCATGACCTTCCTGGTCTAAAACCGTAGCTGTTTGGTTCAAAATTAGCCTCCCATTCAGGCTCTAAGGCAGCCTTAACTACGGCTTGTAAAGCTCGGTCGTACATTGTAGGAATACCAAGTGGGCGTTTTTCTTCTGTCCCTGGTTTTGGTATCCACACCCTTCTTGTAGGTTTGGACTTTCCAGTGAGCTTTAATTCCCTTGCAAGTTTCAAACGTGCTTCTGGGGATAGCGATTTAATGCCATCCACTCCTGCCGTCTTCTTACCTTGATTTTCTTGTGTTACCCGTCGTACTGATAGAACTCTATTAGACCAAGACCTCATCAATATCTTTTGGAGTTTGCGGACTCGCTTGACATCATCACAACGGGAAGCAGCGTAGATGCGTTTTTGCAACTTGAAGACGTATCGCTCGACTTTACGCCAATCGACATCCTTCCATCCTTCAGTATTCGGTTTTGAATCTGACTTAGGCTTATTCATTGCTACTTGAACCTCTAGCTTTATCACATTGCGGCTCACGTCAGCTTATCCAGGTAATTACACCATCCCTTTTTAGGCATTACCCGTTGATTCGGGTTTGGCGTTTGCTTCTTGAACCATCCCAACCTCTAGTAGCTTCTGGCTTGACTACCTACCTTACCAATCGACCTGGCAAGGAGCATAAAAGAGGGTTTCTTCGTTCCTGATATCCATTGATTAAGTTCTTTAGGGCGTGTCTCTCCACCGAGGTTTTAGGGAGTGCGTTAACTCGGTTAAAGGAACCTGTTAACCCTTACCTTTGCCAACTATTTTTGACGCAGGGTTCAGATTTACATCTGCCAGCTTATATACCCTGCTTTCGTTTTACGATGGCTCAACGACACTTCGTCTGCTCTACCCATTGAACTTTTGCTTGCGGAAGATGTTTTCAGCAATTACCATCTGAACCGCTTTCACCCCCGCTTTACAGGTCTGATAGTCAATCTTTCCTGTAGGGGCAACCTAGAACTTAGGCTGTTTGTGTGTTTTCAACCCCGCACCAGGGCGCTAGGACTTGGTGTTTTGTGGCTGGAGTTATAATGATTGGTGTATTTTCCATCATAATTTTTTTTCTCCTAATCTCTAGCTATCTTTGCTTGTTAGCTCGGCTAGATGTCCTCACCTAGATGGATATCAAGTTGTCATTAGTAGAGGATTAAAGTGCGAACTCTACCCTGACGGGTTACTCTACTAAAGCTCTCATCCTTGAGTATTGCTACTCATTTCAGAGAAACGAATCGCACCTTTAAGAACGGAATGCCCTACCGCTCTATTTTTAATGATTAAAGTCAGTGAAGGAGTCGCCTCCCCCACTGCTCTCCAAAACGGAACGTGATAGTTTCCCATCATTCCGCTCCTCAGTAAAACGGCTGTTGTCATCAGTACGTCATAACCAACATATCGTTTTCCCAAACCCAAAAGTCTGGTTCCACTGGTGGCTTAGGTTTAGCACTATTACAGCTAGATTTATTACCAAGGCTGCCATCGTTGACAGTCTTTGTGTCGTGGCAGTGTCGATGGAGTAGTTGCCAATTGTTGTATGAATCCCGTCCACCCGTAGATTTGGGAATAATGTGGTCAACTTCTGTCGAATCTCCTTCTTTGAAGTAGTTACCGCAGTGGGTGCATTTGCCTTTTTGTCGCTTGAGTAGCGTTGCCACTCTTGTAGACACTTCTGGATGTACACCCATTCTTGTACTCCAATAAACCCAGTCACCATCATAGGGAGATGCCTTCCCTTTTACTTTTACATAGCGTTTTATTTCAGTGGAGCTATGTTGTATTAGCTTTAGAGGATTTTTATCCTCCCTGGTTGAGAATTCCCAGTTATTGCCTTCTATGGTTTTGAAATATTTAAGGCGTATCCACTTTTTACCTTTGTTGCGATGACGGTGACTACCCCATTTCAAGAGCTTCCAGACAACTAAGTGCCACAACCTTTCAAAAACTTTCTGGCTGACAACTGTTGAGAAGTAATTACACCAACCCCGTATAATCGGGTTTAGTTTGTTGATTAAGGTCGCTTGGTTTAAGCCACGCGACTTATTTATTACTTCCGCAACTTTTCTATAGTGCCTTTTCTGACTTTCCTTGCTTGGGGTGATAATAGTTTTGAATCCAAGTATTTTTCCCTTCACTTTACCTGAGTTATATTTCCCAACAGGGAATTGCCTGGTGTTGAATCCCAGGAAATTGAATCCTGGTTCTTCATCCTCTAGTTTATTCAAGGTGTGGGCTAATCTTGTTTTACTCGGTTTCAATTCTAACCCGATGCCACTCAACCACTTCTCTATTTCTGTTTTACACAGTTTTACTACTTCTAAGTCCTCGTGAAGAACTACAAAGTCGTCTGCGTATCTAATCAATGAAACCGATTTCAGCTTATCTCTCACACTCATTTGAGTGTTGTCGCGTCGCCTCATATCGAATTTTGGGGCTAATCCCATAATCAATTCCTCAATCCCATGCAAGGCAACGTTAGCCAGTAAGGGTGATATAACTCCCCCTTGTGGTGTGCCTTCGGAAGTTGGGAACAACTCTTTTCCATCCATAACACCAGCTTTTAACTAAGCTCGGATTTGTTTCCGTAGGGTGGGATAGGTATTTAATTTTTTGAGAAGGACATCGTGATTAATGCGGTCAAAGCATTTACTAATATCAGCATCTAAGACATATTTGGATTTATGCTTGATTGCCAAGAATATTGCCCCTATCGCATCGTGGCATGAGCGTCCTGGTCGGAATCCATAGGAGTTGGGTTCAAATCTCGCTTCCAACTCCGGTTCAAGTGCTAATTTGACTAACGCCTGAAGCGCCCTGTCGTACATCGTGGGAATTCCCAAAGGACGCTTTTCATCTGTCCCTGGTTTATCTATCCATACCTGTCTTGTGGGCATGGACTTCCCAAAGATCTCAAGTTTCTTCACCAGAGCTAACCTTTGGACGGACGAAAGTAATTTAATTCCGTCTACTCCGGCTGTCTTTTTGCCCTGGTTGTCTTGTGTCACGCGACGCACCGCCAGCATATGACCTGACCGAGAACTTATCAATAATTTCTGGAGTCTGCGTACTAGCTTGACATCACCACGATTAGACGCTTGGTATATCCGCTTCTGCAACTTAAAGACGCTATGCTCCAGCTTTCGCCAGTTTGTGTCGCTCCATTTATACATCGGTTTTTCAGCCGTGTTCATAACATATTCATTGCTACTTGTAGCTATACCATCCGTATTACCGTGAGTCCGTTAGCATATCCTCACCATTACAGTGAAGCGTTTGCTTCTGACTCAATCTCTCCCACCTGCTACCTGGAATTCCAGATGTTGCGTCTTAGCTGACTGCTCGAAGTATTCGACCTCTCCGAGAGTAATCAAGTGGGTTACTTCGTTCCTCATAACCTTTGGTTTGTTCTGTTAGAATGTCACCTCTTCACCGAGTTTTTGGGTAACGTAGGTATGTCGATTCAAATTCTCATACCACCTTATGCTTATGCCCTTTTTGGGACTCCCAGCGCATAAAGCCTTATTTCGCTGGTTTGCAGTAACGATGATTTAAACGGTGACTTGACTTTCGCTATCCATAAGAACTTGCTCACGGGACACCACTTTTAGGCTGGTAGCTCTTTCCGCTTTTATCCCCGCTTCACTGATTGAGGGCTAGTCGCTACGGTGGGGGATATGCTTTCATCTCTACGTCTGAGTGGCAGGACTTGAAGTTTTCTAGGATACTAGCTCTCACCTGCAAGGTTATGAAGTTGTCATCTACAAGGGATTAAAGTGCGTACTCAACCCTGCTGGATTACCTTGTAGAAGCCAGTCATCCCCCGATTACTCGGTTTCGACTGAACGAGTCGCACTTGATCGCTGCATTATGGTCACGGTCTAGACTACACCTACAATGAGGGCAATCGTGCCATCTTTCATGCAGTTTTTTAGGTACTTTCTCACCACAATTGGAGCAGTTTTGAGAGGTGTTATGGGCGTTTACTGGAATAACAAACAAACCAGCATTCTCAGCTTTGTTTGTTAGTATTGACAGAAAACTTGACCACCCAGCATCCAACACAGATTTAGCCAACCGTGTACGAGAAAGACCTTTAACGTTTAGATCTTCATGTGCAATAACATCATACTTTTTCAATAAGTTATTAGCTGTGTTGAAATGAAAATCCTTACGTTTGTCAGCAACTTTTTTATGTTGTTTCCTTAGTTGCTTAATTGTTTTTAATCTTCTATTACTTCCTTTTTTGCGACGAGATAACCGCTTTTGAATTACCTTTAAACGTTTTTGAGCTTTCCGGTAATGTTGAGGTATTTCTACAGTTTCACCCTCGGAAGTTGTTAAAAAGTCCTTTAACCCAACATCAATCCCAGTAATTTTCTCTGGGTTGAAATCTGGCTTGATTTCAGGAACAGTTGCATCTTCCAAAGATAGCGTAACGTAGTATCCATCAGCTTTTCTGGTGATGGAGGCTGTTTTTATTTTAAACCCATCAGGTATAGGACGATGCAGAATAACTTTAACTTTTCCGAACATTGGTAAGTTAATTAAGTTGCCCTGTAAGTATCCTTCTTTCATAGTCGGATAAGTAAATGTACGGTAACGATTACGGGCTTTAAACCGAGGTTTTCCGCTACGTTTACCATTGCTGTCGCCTTTAAGAAATCTCTCAAACGTTAACTTAACTCTTTTAACTACATCTTGCAAAACTTGTGAATAAATTTCACCGTACCAAGGATGAGTTTTTTTGAGTTGAGGTAATGTTTTTTTCTGAGAGTAATAGTCTGGATTATCCCTAAGTTCGGGTAAGTAACAAACTAGCGGACAAGCATTAATAGGACTCCGGTTTTGCTCATACCAGTCAAATCTATCAGCCAACAAGTAATTATACTGACCGCACAGCATCGACAACCATCTGTCAAACTCTATGGCTTGTTGTTTTGTTGGGCGTAGTTTGTACTGATACGCAGTTCTCACACTTTCGCCTACTTAGTGTTACTCTTTCAATATACACTAAAGTAGTCGAATTTAATGGTGAAGAAAACCATGTTCACTTATTGTTTCAATATCATCCAGGCGTTGAATTGAGCAAGCTTGTTAATAATATTAAAACCGTAACTAGCCGACGATTACGTTCAAAATTTAAAAGTAGAGTTGATCAATTTTATTACAAGGATGTTTTGTGGAACGGCTCTTATTTTATTGTGTCTTGTGGAGGCGTAACAGTTTCAACATTAAAAAAGTACATCGAAAATCAAAAATCACCCGATTAATTTGTTGGGCAACTCCGTACCTACGTTGCCCCGCCTATCCATCCCCACACCATAACGGTACTCCGTTATGGTGTGGGGATGGATAGGCGTGAAGCTAAAATTGTAATCTTTTGTCAGGCTGCTATCTTCAACAACCCCCCTGCGATTCCGTGACATAGTTGGTTAAGCCCAGGTTAAGCATAAATTAATTAAAAGTTAATAAAGTTACAGCTTTTTTCAGCAAACCTTAGTAAAATACAATTACACTACTAAATTGATTAGTAGCTGCACTCGTAGTTTACCTGCTCAAATAAGCTGTGTAGCGGATTGTTCTCTATTTGAAACGGATACAGTCTACACTTTCTACGGAAAGCGGTAGGCTTGAGCCAAAAACCAGAGCAATTTAGTTAATGTTTGGCTTCCTAACCAGGAATCAAGTAAATATACCTTTTTGCCCTGTTTAAGACTCGTAGTGATTTATGTATAGATCCATACATAACTATATGTGTCTCTGGTAGATTGTGATAGTTAAAAGGAGAAAGTTACGCTACTAAAATAAAAGCAAAAGTGCGATCGCTCTTCTTTCACCGAAGACAAAATCATCAAGGAAACAAACGATTAAAATAAATAGTCAAGATAAATCGTTTTACTTTTGATGGCTTACTCAGCTAATCTAAAGCCCGGATCACGCGGGAGTTTTAGAATAAGGAGATAGAAATGCCTAACCGTTCTGAGTTTATTTATCCTCGTAGTCGCTATTACGGTCATGTGAAGCCAGAAAATCTGGTTTTCAACGCTAATTTACAAGAATTTGCTCAAAGAGTCAACTATATTTGTAACTTGGAAACTGGTGGCAAGCTATCTCCAGAAGAGTCTTATAAACAAATAAAAGCTCTGTGGAAAGATCTTAAACGTACCAAGAAGCAATTGAGTATTGGCAAAAGTCCCTTTCACGATAATCAAGACGAAACTTAGCTAGATATGGGGATGGGTACAAACAATTAATGGTCAGTTTTTAAAGGCAGATACATAAATTGTTAAATTACATCCATCCCGAATCCGCTAAAAATCTCAAATGCGTGCTTGATGTTTGTTTTTTAGGCAGCAGGTGACATAGACTGGGCATAAACTACAGCATTGTAGTAGTTTTTAAGCTGGCGAGTAGCAGCAGCCCATCCCCATCTTTCTGCTTCATTACGGGCATTTTGGCGCAGAATTTCACGCTCTCCTTGATTAGCTAGTAAGCGTTGAGTAGCTGCGATCGCACCTAGTTCATCAGTAGGATGGAATAGATAGCCATTAACCCCATCTTGTACAATATCAGGAATTCCACCAGAACGCGCCGCGACAACAGGACAACCAGCAGCCATTGCTTCAAGTAAGACTAAGCCTAATGTTTCGGTGCGAGATGGGAAAATAAAAGCATCAGCAGAAGCAAAAGCCGAAGCCAGTTCTAACCCTTCCAAATAACCTACAAAATAAGTAGGAGTACCCGCAAAGTGTTGTTCTAAAGCTTCCCGATGTGGTCCATTTCCAACTAAAGCAAGGCGGGCGTTAGGGATAGCTTCTAATACTGGTTTGATCCGGTCAATTTCCTTTTCAGCGCCCAGCCGTCCCACATATAGTAACAGAGGACTTTCAGGATGTCCTTGGCTTAAGCGCGATCGCATTTCTTTACAAGCTAAGTGTGGTTGAAACATTTCCGTATCCACACCCCTCTGCCACAAGTCTACCCGTTCAATACCGTGAGCAGTTAATTCTTGCACCATTGCTGTAGAAGTACACAGATTCAACTCAGCTTGGTTATGAGCAGATTTTAGCAGTTCCCACAGTAACCCTTCTAGCATCGCCAAACCATAATGCTGTAGATACTGGGGTAAATGAGTATGGTAAGACGCAATTAGAGGAACTTGCATCGCTTTACCATAAAATAACCCAGCTAATCCTAAGATAGCTGGGTTAACAACATGAATAATGTCTGGTTTAAACTGTTCTAAGGCAGTACCAATCGAAGGTCTTGGAAGGGCAAGTTTTAACTCTGGATACAGAGGTAAAGGGAAACCAGAGACACCATATATTTTTGCCCCTTTGTATTCTCTTAGACCGCCATCGGGACAAAATATTAGTACCTGATCGCCGTTACGTTGTAAATGTTCAACTGTGTGTCGCAGGCGGGTTACAATGCCGTCAACCTTGGGCAAAAAAGTTTCGGTGAATAAGGCAATTCGCATCGGTTAGCTATCAGCTATTTGCTTAAGCAGCGTTGATGTTATTTAGTTTCTCATAAAATATGGCAAGTTTTTAAATTAAAAATTTATAATTCAGCAATTTTACAAACAATAATTATTGCTTCTGCACATTATCACTAAAGTTAGATGTTTATTATTTGAGTAATATTAAAGCTTTACTAAGAGCATATCCGAAAAGTACTTTCCAGAAAAATTAACCACAGATAAACGCAGATATTGTCTATGATTAATTATTTGGGGGATAAGCTCTTAGTAGTTACGGTTTAAACTTTCGGTCGCCAAGAAACTTTTGGTAGGATTTGGTTTTGATCAACTCGGTACTGGTACTTCATAGCAAAGTTCAGCAGTGAGTCAAGCAAGGAATCTGATAGATAGTGTGGTTGTAAGCCTAAACCGAGGAGATTGGTGTTTTTAGCGTTAAAGTAATGTTCTTCTTTTTCAACTCTGGGATTTTCCAAATTATTAATTTCTACATTTAGTCCTAAAGAATTACCAGCTTTTTTAACCATTAAGGCTAAGTCACCAACACTAAATTGTTCGGTGAACTGGTTAAATACGCGGAATTCGCCTTTTTCTGCTGGGTTAGCGATCGCTAATTCTACACAACGTACAGTATCCCGAATATCTAAAAATGCGCGAGTTTGACCACCTGTACCATATACAGTCAAAGGATGAGCGATCGCAGCTTGGATACAGAAGCGGTTTAATGCTGTACCAAATACCCCATCATAGTCCAGACGGTTAATTAGCAGTTCATCCATCCCTGTTTCTTCCGTCAGAACGCCGTAAACAACGCCCTGATTGAGGTCAGTGGCACGTAAACCCCAAACCCGACAAGCAAAATGGATATTATGGCTGTCGTGAACCTTGCTGAGGTGATAGAAGCTACCAGGCTGTTTGGGATAAGGTAAGGTATCTTTACGTCCGTTGTGTTCGATAGTGATATAACCTTCCTCAATATCAATATTGGGAGTGCCATACTCACCCATCGTCCCTAACTTAACCAAGTGGCAATCTG
>JBARVL010000510.1:0-2957 GCA_049646245.1 Crinalium sp.
GTATTACCGGATAAAGGTGGTAAAACTGTGCGGTGGTATGCCTTGAGCGTGGCAATGGCAGACTTTATATTGATGTGCTATGCCTTTTGGAAGCATTACGACGCAACCAGTGCAACTTTTCAACTTGCAGAAAAGTATGCTTGGCTGCCTAGCATAGGTATAAACTGGGCAGTTTCAGTTGATGGTTTATCTGTCCCACTGGTGCTTCTAGCAGGATTGGTGACAACCCTCTCAATCTTTGCAGCATGGCAAGTCGATATGAAGCCTCGCCTGTTCTACTTCCTGATGCTGGTGCTGTATTCTGCACAAATTGGGGTTTTCGTAGCGCAAGACTTGGTGCTGCTATTCATTATGTGGGAAGTAGAGCTAATTCCCGTCTATCTGCTCGTTTCTATCTGGGGCGGTCAAAAGCGCCAGTACGCGGCTACAAAATTCTTACTGTATACCGCAGCAGCTTCAATATTTATTCTAGTAGCGGCGCTGGGAATGGCATTCTACGGCGACAATATGACCTTTGATATGGCAGAACTTGCCCTCAAAGATTATCCACTTGCCCTAGAATTACCACTTTATGCAGGATTATTAATTGCCTTTGGTGTCAAACTAGCTGTTTTCCCTCTGCATACTTGGCTACCTGATGCTCACGGCGAAGCATCTTCTCCTGTATCAATGGTACTGGCGGGCGTACTTTTGAAAATGGGCGGATATGGATTAATCCGCTTGAATATGGAAATGCTCCCCCAAGCGCACGTTTACTTTGCTCCACTTATAGCAATGTTGGGCGTAATCAATATTATTTATGGTGGGTTTAACTCTTTTGCTCAGACGAATATGAAGCGTCGTCTAGCATATTCCTCTGTTTCCCACATGGGTTTCGTTTTGTTAGGTATTGCCTCCTTTACTGATTTGGGTATTAGTGGTGCGATGTTGCAGATGATATCGCACGGTTTAATTGCTTCAGTGCTATTCTTCCTTGCGGGTGTAACTTATGACCGCACCCATACAATGGCATTGAATGAAATGGGCAATGTTGGTCAGGTGATGCCGAAGGTATTTGCCTTATTTACGATGGGTGCGATGGCATCTTTGGCTCTCCCTGGTATGAGTGGCTTTGCCAGCGAACTCACAGTTTTTCTAGGTGTAACTAACGGCGATATCTATAGTTCTTCGTTCCGAACTGTAACAGTCTTTTTATCCGCAGTGGGAATTATTCTCACACCGATATATCTGCTTTCTATGTTGCGGCAGATATTTTACTCTTCTGGGGTAGTACCTACCTGTGACATTGCACCTGTGTGCGACTTGATGGATTTAGATCTAAAAAATCAAGGAAATCAGGAAGCGGTTTGCTTTGGGACAAACTGTATATTGCCTAGCGATGCCAAGTTTAGTGATGCCAAACCCAGAGAAGTTTTCATTGCTGCTTGCTTCTTAGTACCAATTATTCTTCTCGGCTGTTATCCCAAGTTGGCAACGCAGTTATATGATGTGAAAACTGTGGCTGTGAACGCGCACGTTCGCCAATCCTATACTGAAATTGCACAAGGAAATCCGCAGATTTATGCTCAGGGATTTTTGTCTCCGAGAATTGGTAAGTCTGAGGTAGCGCCAGTTTTAGGCGTTGTGAAGTAAAACCCCACCCCCTAACCCCCTCCCCGTTGACAGGGAGGGGGAATTTTTATGTTTGATCTTTTTGAAAATGGAGCTAGTAGCTGTAGGTTGGGTTAAGCACAGCGCAACCCAACATCAAGGTATATTGCTGAATGTCGAGTTTTATGCGTCAACCCAAGCCACAAATCATCTGTCTGTAGATGGATAGTCAAAATACTGCTCTGACAGCTAACTTTTTCTAAGCTACGAGCAATATTAACTATTCAATTTAAAAGCAGCAGAGATACTTTAATGGTTGCAACTCCTCCTTCTCAACGTTCCACTGAGCAATACGAAGTTACAGACGCTCAAGAGAAGATTGATTCTCTTGTATCAGAGCAAAAGCAAGAGCATGAAATTGATTTAGAGTTTCTCTACACGCGGGATATTGAATTTAGACAAGAAACTATCTATTTCTTGGTAGTCGATCGCTTCAGTGATGGTAATCCTGAAAACAGTGAAGGACCTAACCCAGAATTATACGATCCAGAAGGTCAAGATTGGGGGAAATACTGGGGCGGTGACTTAGAAGGAGTTATTGATAAGTTAGATTACTTGAAAAATTTGGGAGTAACTGCAATTTGGTTGACTCCCTTATTTGAACAGGTAGAAGCTTTATTTCTAGATCAAGCAGCTATTCACGGTTACTGGACTAAAGATTTTAAGCGCCTCAATCCCCGTTTTATTGGTAAGGATGAAGAACCATCTCTAAACACAACTCAGGAAACTCGCAACACAACTTTTGATCGCTTAATTGAGGAGATGCACAAGCGGAAAATGAAGTTGATTCTGGATATTGTTTGCAACCATAGTAATCCAGATTTTAGTGGTAAAAAGGGTGAATTGTATGATGATGGGGTAAAAATTGCTGACTTTAATGATGATAAAAACAATTGGTATCACCACTACGGTATAGTTAACAATTGGGAAGATGAATGGCAGGTGCAAAACTGCGAATTGTCAGGTTTAGCGACTTTTAACGAGAATAATAACGAGTACCGCGAATATATTAAGTCTGCGATTAAACAATGGTTGGATCGTGGTGTGGATGCTTTGCGGGTTGATACTGTTAAGCATATGCCAATCTGGTTCTGGCAAGAGTTTACTGGAGATATGTATAAGCACAGACCAGATGTGTTTATTTTTGGTGAATGGATTTTCAGCAGTCCGTCTGACGATCAATCTGTGGAGTTTGTCAACGAGTCGGGTATGTCTATGCTCGATTTTGGACTATGTGTGGCAATTCGGCAAGCTTTAGCTCAAGGTGCTGAGGGTGGTTTCCATGAGATTCAGAAAGTTTTCGATTT
>JBARVL010000511.1:0-9907 GCA_049646245.1 Crinalium sp.
AACAAGCACTGATTAAAACAGCTTTTAGCAGTCGCAAGGTTTACGCTCACAAATGGGAAGGCATTCCTCCTGTATATCCTTTTATTTATCGTCTAAGGGTTAATGGCTATTTAGTTGAAGTTAATTACTGGAAACGTTGGTGTCCAACAGAAGAACATATAGGAGTGAGAAAATATACTCATACTACCTTAGCTCAAGAGCCAATTAGGGCATTAACTCAAGAATCACTTGCCCGACTTCAACAAGAAAACGTGGATGAATCTAATCTCTCCCTAAAAAGAATTAATCCATATAGCTCAGATTTAATCCAGCTACTCTTTAATGAAACAGTAGATAGAGAGGCAGCTTCTCTACGCCTTAAAAAAATTAGCTCAGATTATCAAGCCGGAACACGTGGAATAGGCAGCCGTTCTTTCGCCATCAAGTCAAAACTTATTACATCTGAGTTTATTACTGTTGATGAGCTTTTGATCGAGCGAGGTATTGACCCCTGTAAATATAGTAGAGGGGGGATAATTATCCCCCCTGGGGCTTCTGGACGGATGGGGCTTTATATTAAATGTTTCAGTGTAGATCTCACAGCCGAGCCTCAAAAAAATCATAACCAGTTGATTTATAACCGAGTATACGGAATATTAAACCACCAGGCAAACATTGGTGGATTTAGTCAGTTTGATACAGTTCATCTTTTAGCTAGTGTTGATAAAAAAGCATGGTTATTAATTGAAGATTATTTAAAAGACTTTGCTATACCTGCTACTAATCAGTTGGGTAATGGAGAAGGATATGTCAAGAAGTTATATGTGTCACCTCGTAAGTATATAGCACCCGCTAAGGTTAATATCCAAATTGAGACTATTAATTATAGTGCTTGGATTCCTTTTGGGCCAAGTGCAGGCTTCCCAACATTTTCTTCAGCTACAGAAGAAATTCGTAAGCGACTAAAAGATTCTGGGTTGCCAGGATTAAAAATAACCTTTAAAAAAGAAACTATAGAAAAATAGTCCCCTCTAATAACGCCTCTCTGTTGAAATATATGACAATTGCCGCGCGTATAACATAAAACTTGGATGCTCAAACTGCGATCGCATAGCAGGCTTTTAAACATTTTCTTAGTTTTGACGACTATCTATGATAAACTGAACCTCATTTAAATTGATTTTTAATTGAAGTAAACCATTGAAATCAGTTGAAATAGCCATTGCTAAAACAATAGTAACAGCTATTAAAGAAGATAGTTGCATTAATTGATTTTTCATCCTAGTTCTTGCCTTGATTTAGAATATAGTTGTATCTTGATATAAAAAATTAATTAAGTTAATTATGAAAAATTTCAGAGGAAAAATAGATGTATGCCACTTAGAGCTTTTATATACGGGGTAGAAACTATAGCCCCTCTTCTCAGTCAAGAAGAATGGTCTCGAATAAAAAATAAGCGTGATCGAGAAGTAAAATTGGCTTGCTGTAATGCTTCTGGTCATCTCCGCAGATCAAAACTCGGCACTCAACATTTTGTTCATTCCCGAAAAAAAGAATGTGACTGGAAACCTGAAACAGTACAACATTTACAAGCCAAAGCTCTTGTTGCTATAGCCTGCTCTCAAATGGGCTACACAGTACAAACAGAAGCCTCTGGTTCAGGTTGGAGAGCCGATGTGCTGGCAATTAAACAAGGAACGCATTCTCAAATCAAATTAGCTTTTGAAATACAGTGGAGTCCTCAAACATTAGAAGTTACTGAAGAAAGACAAGCCAAATATACGCGAGATGGTATTAGGTGCTGCTGGTTATTTCGTAAACTTCCTAATTCAGAAGAACGTGCTGACTTGCCAATGTTTCAGTTAGCATTAAAGGAAAATAATCAGTTAAATGTTATTTATAGAGAAATTTATATTCCATTAAGTGATTTTGTTAAAGATTTATTATCAAAACATATTAAATTTTGTAACGCCTATCGCTTTAAGCCAGTACAACAAGTAAAAATAGTTTTTTTAGAAACACTTTGTTGGAAATGCCGGAAACTTCATAATATATATTATGTAGAAAATCCATATTTATCATGTTGTGGAAATGAGCTTGACAATTTTCGTTTTAATGGTTCTGATTTACCAGAAATAGAGTTTCGAGCAGAAATTATTACAGCAGTAAATAATTATTTACAAACTCCTGAAGGTCAAAAACTTCATGTTGGTCGCATCAAAAAACGCTATAGTAAAACTCTAAATAGCTCGTACCTATCTTTTGGTTGCCCCTGGTGTGATGCTATCGTAGGTCAACATTATGTCGGTGAAATAATAATGGAGGCATTTTATGACGATAGAATCAAGCCAGTTTGGGAAACTACAGTGGATGTACCACTTATACGAGTTAAAGGTTGCCCCCATTGGTGCTATTCAACAGAAGGAAATTTTTGTGATTAACGGACTTTTATATGTACTCCATATACTCCAACGCAGTATCAGACCGCTAACTGCAAATAGGCTATCGCCATGCACGGTATTAGAGACGATGGCGCAAAGGGGGGTCTATTTCACCTTACCTTTAATAAAACAACCAAAGATTAACTTATAGCATCAGGCAATCTTTTCATGCTAGTGCTAGTTTGGCTCTGAACTTGTTTATTTAAACTAATTTGATCCCCCACTTTATAGCCAGAATCAAAACCTGACTCACTACTGAGTTGAGCCGATTTAGTCTTAATTTCAACTCCTTGCTGTTTTAAATATTCGGCAACTGCTGCCTCACTTTTTTCAAACATAGACCGCACTACAATAGCTGGAGTTTGGGGTGTTTCACTATTACCAGCAATGCCATTATTTTCAATTTCTGCTCTTTGTTCTTCCAGTCGTTGACTTAATCTTGTCGCACATCCAACTCTAAAAGCATTAAGATAGGCGCGTCCTCTTCCTTGACGATACTTAGCACGTCGTTCAATTGTTTTACTTAAGTATTCGTACATATGTTGACAGACTATTAAGCTGGCATGACTACCAATCAATTTCATCTTGCCACTATAACCATTGCGGAATGCTTGACAGCCGTTAGCTTCAGCAATACCGCACAACAGCAACATTTTCCAACTAATAAATTTTGTAGTGGTTTCAACAACTAATTCAGTAATATCGGTTAAATCATCACTACCTAAATCAGCTAAACTTAAATTATACTGTGCTAGTAACAATGATGCTTTTTGAGCCGCTACTGCCGCTTCATTTTCATTAGATGAAGTAGCTAGTGCTAAAAGCTTATTAATTTTTTCAACAATATTTTTATCAATCATCTACCGTAATGAAAGTTTAGAATATATATAATTTTACCAAAACTAGGCGTTGGAGATTCAAGTGTGCAGAAAGTGCCTAAAACTATATCGGCGTAAGTATTTTAGAGCTTAACTTTTTGCACATGATTCTCAACTATTGAAGTGTACCAATATCTGATTATTTCTGCTCAGTTATAAACTCTCCACAAGTCCTTTATTGAGATAAAGTTAATTAACACCCACAGTGGCAACGGCTAACAATAGGGCTATCGCCCTTGATGAATTAGATGCAATGGGGAAAATGGAGTCTATTTTCACCATGTCAGTTATTAAAACAGCTTTCACTATTTTAATAACTGACAGTATTACTAACCCCTAGTACTAAAATTGGATGTTGATCCCGCTAGGTAAACGTTCCGACTTTAATGCGTGAATGTGTGTAAAAATCCACCGCTCTTCAACACTAATAATCTTAAAACCATTAGCTGACAAATCAGCACAAAACTGCTCCTTATTTCCAAACCTTGAATGTGGCTCGATAATGTGCAACTGCCCGTCAAGCTTGAGAGTGCGATACGCCTCCAATATATAATCCGTAAAATTTGACCCCATCAGCGACAAACAGAAAATAGCTACATCCAACGTCTTGTCGGCTAACGGTAACGAAGCCAAATCACAAGCAGTAACTCGCTCGTTAATAGCAACGTGGTCGAAACTGTAAACCTTATGCTTATCTCCAACTGCATTCGCTAACAACGCCTCACCACAACCAAAATCACCAATACAGTAACCGCTACGATGACTACACCAGTCAATCATTTCCATATATGGAATAACTGTCCAATCTGCACGCGCCTCCCTGTAATAAGCGTGATATTGCATCCACTCTTCTGGATTAGACTGCAAGCGAATGTGAGTATTTTCGCTTTTCGTTTGATTCCACAGACGGTTCATCGAAGAAAAATCGCTTTTTCGTCGTTGTAATTTCTCTACTTCATCGTCCTCTGGTAACGGGACTACAATCACAGAGCGGTCAATAACCTTAACCCCAGTTTCCAGTTTCTGCAACCAACCCAAGACATCACTATAAGCTTGGGCAGGTGTCCGTAAATGCCCCTCTGGAACCACCCCATCTACCGCAGCATCAGCAAGAGACTTCTTAAACTGCAACCGTTGCATCTTTGAATCGCACCACGACCACCTTGTTCCGTTAACATCGGCATAAGTTAACGGAACTACCACCGTTACCTGTTCATGACGTTGCCCTGGGCGAATCAGACGACCTAATAGCTGCTCGAATTCCGCATAAGTCCAAGGTAAGACATTAATAATCAATCGGTTACAAACAGCTTGGAATCCATCTATGCCAACACTAATAATATCCGAGGCAATCAATACGTCAGTATCGCCATAAAGAAAGCTATCCCGCCCAGATTTATCCTCACCTGTATAGAATCCAACTTTCCAACCATCCAAAATCAGCGCATCTCTGAGTATCTTGGCAATTCCTTGAATTAGAGGAGTATAGATAATAGTCTTTTTACGGACGTTTTCTCTAATCACAGGCAGTCGGGCGCGGGTGAGAATTTTCTCTAACTCCAGTATGCTGTCCTGCTTTTGTAGCAACCGCACAGAGTCCAAAAATTCAGCACAATCTACGGGGATTTCTTCTACTTCTAGCTTATAATCCACGCTATATTTGGGCATCCAGCGTATACCCAAGGAAACAAGACGCTGGTGCAGCTTCATGCAGTTGGATACCGTTGGCTTAGTATCGAGTTCAGAATGGGAGAAACCTGTCACCATTTCGACTAAGTTCTTCCCTTCTTCTAAGTTGTTGATAACTGGCGTGGCTGACATAGCGAGAACGTGCAAACCAGGATGGCGCTCACCTGCGTTATAAAGCAGTGCTTGTACCATCTGCCTGCGTTGGGACATTTTAGTAGATTCGCGCTGCTTGACAAACTGAATTTCGTCAATAACGATTAAATCTATAGGCAAATCGTTATTGAGTAATAAACGGATGTTTGTAGCAGATTTATCCTGCTGGAACATTTCGTAGTTAAGAATCAGGTAATGTTTCCCAACAGATTGACTGGAGTTAGATGCACCCCAGTCTGGTGTAAAAGTCTTGGTACGCACCACGCTATCTGGAAAAGCATTGAGAATCGCCCTCTCCCAATCAATGACTACACTATTAGGGCAGCAGATAATAGTGAAATTCGCGACTATTACTCGGCTAGCAAGTATAGCACCTAATGTTTTGCCAGTACCTGCTCCAGACAAATTGCCAATGCGCTTGTACTTGCTTAATTTTACCGCCGTAAGCCGTTGCATTAAGTTTGGCTCAACAATTAAGCCATCAATGCGGAAATTGTAACCATCTGGCAATTCGAGTTGACTCGCTTGATTATATTCATCAAGGAAATTTGTTTTGACCATTTCTGCATAGCCAGAACCTGTATACTTCTGTGCCTGAGCAACAGCAGAGGCTGGATTAACAAAAGCGTGTTTCCAAATTTTATCCAAAGCTGATGCCCTTAAAAATTCTACAGCTAATGAATCTCCGTCAGCAGTTATTAGGTAATTTAATGATTCTAAAACGGCTTGGGTTTCTACTACTGGTAAAGTATCGGATGCTACGGGTGAAGTGATTTCTGGGATTAATTCATCCGATGCGTCAATATTAACAACAACTTGCTCATCGGCGGACAGAGCTTCTAAAGAAAGCTCTTTATCTTGCAAGAAATCATCAACAAGTGATGGCTCGTCGTTAACAAATTTGTTGATTTCGGATATAGGGAATTTCCCTGTGGCGAGCGCCTTTAAAAACCCCTTACTCTTACCTTGGGCGCTTAGTATGCCATTTTGTTGAAATACTAGGTAAAGTTCTGCTGGGGTGAAGGTATCTAGATAAGGAATTAACGAGCGGACGAAAATTTTAATCATTCCCACTGTCCACCCGTTATTACAACCAGGGCAGCCGCTATTAAGCCGTGTTCTGGTATGAATACAAGCACGCCATTCGTGCTTACTATTGATGGGACAAAGCCACCATACTCGTTGTACGGCACCTGGTACGACTTCTGATGGGGTGAGCGGTTGGTTTTTAGTCGGATGCCATTGTGCTGCAATTTCTGGATATTTACTTGCGAGTGAGCCCTTTTTAGATGGCTTTCTGCCAGCACAAAACGGACACCCTTGCCCTTTGGTTCTTCCTCGAACATCAGTTTCCCACTCGTGGTCTTCATCTTTGGGGCATTTCCACCATGCTTTCTGACCCGACCCTGCTACGACTTCTGATAGCTTTTTGGGAGCGTTTTTAGTCGGATGCCATTGTGCTGCAATTTCTGGATGTAAACTAGATAGTGAGTTAGTATTAGATGCCTTTCTGCCTGCACAAAACGGGCATTTATTTCCTTTCGTCCTTTTAACAATAGAAGCTTGCCACTCGTGGCTTTCATCTTTGGGACATTTCCACCATACTTTCTGACCCGACCCTGGTACGACTTCTGATAGCTTTTTGGGAGCGTTTAAAGTCGGATGCCATTGTGCCGCTATTTCTGGATGTTTACGGACGAGTGAGTTAGTTCCAGATGCCCTTCTGTTGCTGCAAAACGGGCAGGCAAATTTTTTTGCTTGATGGGAAATTCGCGCTTGCCATACGTGATCGGGATCATTTTTACACCACCACCATACATTCCTTTCTGAACCTGCTGTCACTTGATCTGGCTTGAGGTTGCCGTTTAAAGAGGGATGCCATTGTGCTACTAGATGGGGATGAGTAACTGATAGGGGAAGAGTCATAATTAACGCCTATGTACGCGCGTTGGATACGAGAATAAAAACCACCCTACTGCTAGAGTTGAGTGGTAATTAATGGAAAAATTCCCTTGATTAAAAAGGGTAGTTGTGCTTTAATAGTTATTCGTCAAATTTTTGCACTCGAATTATTAATGTACACTTGCTCTTATTAAAAGTTTTGACTTGGAAATTTTTAATCTTTAATTACGACAAACTGAGAACTTTTTGCCTGCATTGAACAACATTTGATCTAACCCTCTCGGCTTTTGAGTAGCCACTGTGAAAGAAGTGACGCTTATTGTTGAGGGTGACTGTATCAATTGAATCTGAGTTTTCTGGGTACAGAAAAATTGAATAAAATTTCAATGGGTCAGGGCTATCGCCCTTGATGAATTAGATGCAATAGGTAAAAAGGGAGTCTATTTTATCCCTGGAACCAGTATTTATACAGTTTTCAATATTTTAATTATTGACAGTATTGCAAACAGTTTAAACTACGACAAACAGTTTAAATTCAAAAGTTATACAATTACAAATACTCTAAACAGTTTTCACTCTTTACAGCAGCTTTTAGTAAGAAACGCTCCCTTCGTTTTAAAGTTAAAATAATTAACCCCTGGCATTTTATAGCAGGGGTTAAATAGTGCAAGGTCTAGCTAATTAATTCTGGTACAGAACTAACTAACGATTCCAATCAGGGAAAAGTAACCTTTTAAAATTATCAGGCATCTCTCAAAGTCTGAAAGAATTAAGTCTGCCAATGCTAGATACAATTTATGGTGACGTAAAGGAGGAGAATAGTTTCGATCTGATGCGAACCAAGAAGATACTGTGCTTTCGTCGCAGTCACATATTTCTGCCATGAATGCTTGAGTGACATCCCATTTACTTATAAATTCTTGAGGTGTCATTAGTATTTCGGAGTGGATAAAAGCGAAAATTCGTTGCCATTGTTGTTCCGTCATAGATGATGGTCTGTGCATATATTTCCTCAACTTTCTGTGTGGTACTCTGGTTAATAATTAAGGTCGCAATTACCAACCTTCTTGCTGTCCTAAATGCAACAGCGATTCAAGTGCTGCCTTCCCTTCTTTGAATCGTCTGCCTCCCAAACCAAGTACCGATTCAATGATTTCTGTATCACTTACACCTTGCTGTTTCAGGTTACTTACAGCCATGTACAAACTGCGGTAGCCCTCCACTTCCAGCACTTCCGAACTTCGGGAAGTTGAGGAAGTTGAATCGGTAGGTCTTGAATCAGGGGTTGAATCAGTGCTTGAATCAGTGCTTGAATCGGTAGGCTGCGGGACTTGAATCGGTGGTCTAGATGTTGGCAAGAGCGCCAACTGATTCCACTGCTGTTCCTGTTGATACTGACTAGCTGCCAACTGTGTGAGAAAGTCGTTTTTCTCAGCTTGGTTTATAGCTTGAATCAGTGGATTAATGCGGTTGATTTGATGACCGCAAATAACAGAAGTCACGCCACATCCAAGAGTTGTTATTAAGGATAGGTAGCGCCAAAAGATATTGATTTTATCCTTGGGACTAGACCAAATAAAAGGACTAGCAGACCAAATTAACAAACCTGCCACTGATGATATACTGCCAATTAATAGCAGTAAAAAATAATTTTGACGTAGCTGGTTTTGAGGCGAATTGATACTAATCAATCTATCCATTGAATCACCCCGCCAACAATCAAAACCGCAATTACAGAAATTAACGCACCGATGTAATTTTGGTAACTTAATCCCAGAACTGAACAAAAGAAATCATCTGCAACACCAGCCACTATTAAAAGTAGAGATGCAGCAACACTTAACCAAAAGCCGTAGGGTTGTAAGTTGGCAAAGGCACGGCTTGAATATGAAAACAAACCTGTAATTGATATGCCAATCAAAAAGTATCCAACTAACTGAAAAGCTTTGTCCATCTGACTAACTCAATAGTGAAAAAGGCGTGAGCCATGCTTCCCACGCCAAAGGGTTAATAGTTATGCGCCGTAAGATTCTTTGATTTTGGCGATCGCATCAACAGCCGTTCTATCCGCTACTTCTACCCGTTGGTGCATTTGGGCATAGTCGGGACGTGACGAGTGAATCTGTTCAGCTAGTTGGACATTAGATTTTAATCTGGCTACTTCGTTTTGAGCGACTTTACCCTGATAGCCACGATGCAATTGATGAACAACACGATCTGAAGTATCAACACTCTTTAAAGCCTTGTAAGCTTTCTTTGTGTGTTCTGTCATCTCGCGTTTTTGTGTGGCTAAATTCTGTAATGCTCCAGCTTCTGTTGCTGTAAAATAACGAGGTTTGGGTACTACTGGAGCAGTCCGAATACTTGAGAAATCAACATTGTGTGGGTTGATTGCACTTGAGTCAGTAGCAGCTAACGCCTTGTCCACGCCTATAGCTAATTCACCCTTGCTACCTTTAGCCAGTTGTCCTGGTGCATCGGTATTAACCTTGCTACCAAAAAGCTTTTCCATTAAGCCCATGATTTTTTCTCCTATTAGTTATTGATTTGATTCAGATAAAGATGCTGGAAAATTACCAGCGATTAATGCTGCTGGATCACAAGGTTTCAAACCCAAGTCCATCAGCAGGGTTACGCACTCGCTAGAAGTAATCGGTTTAGCAAAGGTACTTGGTACACCTTCTCTAAGTTCTTCAATTACCAGTTCCCGTAAGAGTGGCAAGGCTTGTGCAGCTATACCCCAGGGCAAACGCATCAAAATTTGGTGCGATCGCCACAAAATCTGGATCTTCTATGAAGTTGTCGACAAGGCTTGCCTTGTGGCAATATAGAGTAAGATGGCAAATTATTACTAAAAATTGCCAG
>JBARVL010000512.1:0-7136 GCA_049646245.1 Crinalium sp.
TGAGGAGTGAGGAGTGAGGAGTGAGGAGTGAGGAGTGAGGAGTGAGGAGTGAGGAGTGAGGAGTGAGGAGTGAGGAGTGAGGAGTGAGGAGTGAGGAGTGAGGAGTGAGGAGTGAGGAGTGAGGGGAAAATTGATAATTGTTAATTGTTTTCCCAGTCATCGTAAATAACGTTTAATTTTAACCACATAGTTAATGCGTGTAATTTTTTAAATTTATGAGGCATACGAGCCAAGGGCAGGATTCTTCGGGGTTTCCAGTAGGGAGTTTGA
The DNA here is from genome assembly GCA_049646245.1 of Crinalium sp. Taxonomy (GTDB): domain Bacteria; phylum Cyanobacteriota; class Cyanobacteriia; order Cyanobacteriales; family PCC-9333; genus Crinalium. The sequence goes on from JBARVL010000512.1 coordinate 271, forward strand.
CTCGCTCTCCAAGTTCTCCCCGAACACTATTTAGTATTTTAATGACGGTATTAGCATTTATTTGTGCTGCCTTGGCTATTTTGCCTTTGATAGCAGTGCTTTATTACCTAATACTCAAAGGGTTTAGCAGTTTTAGTCTCAAAATTTTTACTGAATTGCCGCCACCTCCGATGGTTGCAGGTGGTGGTTTTGGTAATGCGATCGCTGGCACTGTAATCATGGTGGGAATTGCTGCTTTGATCAGTATTCCTTTTGGCGTACTAGCAGCAATCTATATGACTGAATTTAGTTCTGGTAAAATGTCTCGCTGGATTCGGTTTGCTACCAACGTTCTTAGTGGTGTTCCCTCTATTATTGCTGGGGTTTTTGCTTATGGGATAGTGGTTGTGCTATTCAAAAGTTTTAGTGCGATCGCCGGAGGAGTTGCTCTATCAGTTTTGATGTTACCAATTATTGTCAGAACTACTGACGAAGCTTTACAGTTAGTACCACAAGAACTGAGACAGGCAAGTTTAGGGCTAGGAGCAAATAATTTTGAAACTGTATCACGGGTAGTTTTACCTGCGGCTTTACCTGCAATTGCTACTGGGGTGACATTAGCAGTTGCCCGCGCATCTGGCGAAACTGCACCTTTACTGTTTACAGCTTTGTTTTCACAGTTTTGGCCTAATAGTTTATTCGCTCCTACTCCATCTTTGGCAGTTTTGGTGTACAATTTTGCGATTGTTCCTTTTAAAAATCAGCAGGATCTCGCTTGGGCTGCTGCTCTAATCCTGGTGCTGCTAGTGCTGATTACTAGCATTTTTGCTCGTTGGGTAACTCGCCAACGAGTTTATTGATCTTGAAGGTTCCCCTATTGAGTTTAACTACAGTAAGTTAAAATTAATAAAAGTAAAAATGTCTTATCTTATACTTCAGATATAAGATGGATATGGTTGTTAAATCGTACATCTATCTTTGTGCAGAATTTCTGAGATTTAAATTTGTCAAGTTTTGCTTATCCTAAATCTATTTGGGATTGACTCTGATTGTCTGTTTTAAGTGCTTTCTCCGTCCCAATGCTGCGAACGTCAATTTTTAAATTGACTTAAAAGTAGCCGCGCTTGTCCAAATTATTGCTGTGGACAAGTCAATTGAACCCAAACTAAAAAATTATTTATGTTTTTGACCGATCGCTTTCCCAATCACGCTGAAACTGTTTTAAGTGCCAAAAATCTCAATGTTTACTACGGTAAATCTCTGGCGTTACAGGATGTTTGCATAGATATCCCTAAAAATAGCGTAACGGCGTTTATTGGACCTTCTGGCTGTGGTAAGAGTACGTTGATTAGGTGCTTTAATCGTCTTAACGATCTAATTAGTAGTTTTCGGGCGGAAGGTAAGGTAAATTACTTCGACCAAAATCTCTATGCGCCTAGCATCGATCCGGTAGAAGTGCGACGGCGGATTGGGATGGTGTTTCAAAAAGCCAACCCTTTTCCTAAATCAATATATAACAATATTGCTTTTGGCGCACGGATTAATGGTTACAAAGGCGATATGGATGAGTTGGTAGAAAAATCGCTACGACAAGCAGCATTATGGGATGAGGTTAAAGATAAACTCAAGGAAAGTGGTTTAGCTTTATCTGGTGGACAACAGCAACGTTTATGTATAGCGCGTGCGATCGCTGTTCAGCCGGATGTATTATTGATGGATGAACCATGCTCTGCTCTCGATCCGATCTCGACACTAAGAATAGAAGAATTAATTCATCAACTCAAAGAGCAATACACAATTGTGATCGTCACGCATAATATGCAGCAAGCTTCCCGCGTGGCTGATTTAACAGCATTTTTTAATGCTGAAGTCACAGAAAAGGGGCAAAGGTTTGGTTATTTGGTAGAGTGCGATCGCACAGAAATAATTTTCCAAAGCCCTAAAGAACAATCTACACAAGCGTATGTAAGCGGTCGTTTTGGTTAATTTTGGGCTAACTTTAGCATATTTATCTAGTAGCCCGCGATCGGCTTTATTGCCACCAACCCTAGACAATTGGTGGCTAGTTTTTTATTTTGGGGCTGTGTTGCCTCTCAACTCCATATAAATTTGCTTAAAAGTGGTAAAATAGCCTGCAATTTGTCAATAAATTCATTTTTTTGATCCTTACACCATCAATCCAAGCTAGGATTAATTTTAATTTTGAATTTTTGTGTCATTAAAACAAAAAAATGCTTATGAATCGCTACTTTTCACGCCTGATTGCCCTAGTTTTAGTGGCGGTAATTGGCTTAATGGGCTGTTCTAGCAATTCCAAGGTGATGACGGGAGATTATCGTCAAGATACCTTAGCTTTATTGCAAAGTATGAGAGCAGCGATTGAATTGCCAGAGGGTGCAGCAGAGCAAGCGGCTGCACAAGCTCAAGCGCGTCAAGATATCAATGATTTTGCCTCTCGCTACCGTCGAGATAGCTCTGTAAGTAAACTTAGTTCTTTTACTACAATCAGAACAGCTTTGAATTCTTTAGCTACTCAATATACTTCCTATCCCAATCGTCCTTTGCCACAAAAACTCAAGGATCGTTTAGAGCAGGAATTTGAGCAAATAGAAGCGGCTATCAAACGAGGAACTTAAGGGCAAAGGTTGCCAAGATTAATTATTGAATTGATCGCAAATTTTAGGGGTTTGATTAATCAAACCCTTCTTTGATAGTTGACACCATTGTATAGCAGTCTGCATCGTCAGTTTTTCTTAAAGCATTTGTTACCAGGAGTTTCAAAATAATGAATGTCCGCTCCCTATCTGGCTACAGCTATACCAAATACAGTATTAGAGGTTAAGCTAAGGGGAACATTTACTAGCCATAAAGCAATCAGATAAACAAACTTGTGAACAGAGGTCTGGTAATGGGTAAAAGGTAAAACAACGATCAATTAAATTGTGAGATTGACGCAAGTCAAGCCAGCAAGAGAAATACTTGTACTGCTTTTATTTCCAGAGATAGTTGAAGATAGTTGTCTTTTCAATAGAAGATATTCGCTCAACTTTGTGTTTGAGCATTGGGTGTTGAAACAATTTAATGGTACTGATGAACCTTTATAAGAGTTAATTATTGATGTTTACGGGTATATCAAAAAGTTTGTCTAAACAGCTATTTATGGAACTATCCCTCAAGATTTTACCTTCACCGCAACGTTTGCATCGCAGTTTAGTCGCCGCGCTATTGACGAGTAGTATGTTGACGACTAGCTGGTTTCCTAAACCTGCCTCAGCGCAAACAACTACATATTGCCGATTTACTCAAGAGGAGATTTCTGAAAAAGAAAACTTGCTTCAGGTGGCGTTGAAAGGCAACCAAGATACTCAAAAACGCTATAAAGCCCTTTTAAAGCAACACGCCGAGGACTTGCGCCAGTGCCGCAGTCAAACTTGGCCTAATAACCAGGCTACTTGGCTGCGGCTTTATCCATGTGATAGTCGCCCTGGTGCGATGGATAAGTTGCTCGATCGCATTGTTAATATGGGTTACAACAAAGTTTATGTAGAAGTTTTTGGTGATAGTCAAGTTTTGCTGCCAGCCGGAGATAACCCTACGCCTTGGCCTTCTGTAGTTCGCACTCCTGGTAGTGAAAAAGTTGATCTGTTAGCGCAAATCATCGAAAAAGGACGCGAGCGAGGTCTCAAGGTCTATGCTTGGATGTTTTCGATGAACTTCGGTTATACTTATGCTCTGCGCCCAGACAAGGAATCAGTGCTTGCTCGCAATGGCAAGGGACAAAAGGCTGTGTTGTCTTTTTCAGACGGGATGCAAGTATTTATCGATCCCTACAACGTACAAGCGAAAAAAGACTACTATCAGTTGGTGCAGGCATTTGTGAAACGTCGTCCCGACGGCATTTTGTTTGACTACATCAGATATCCACGTGGTCAAGGAACTGATTCTGTAGTTACCAAAGTACAGGATTTGTGGATTTATGGTACTGCTGCCCGACAAGCTTTGTATAGCCGAGCCTTGAATTATAAAGGGCGAGTGCTAATTGAGAGATTTATCAATAATGGTGTCATTACAGCAGGTGATATCCAAGCGGTTGATCAACTTTATCCCCAAGAAGGATCACCTCTGTGGCAAGGTCGCACTCCGCCACCTAATGAAATGCTGGCAACTCCTGCACAGCGCCAACCTCTACTACAATGGGAACTTTGGCAATTAAGTGTTGCTCATGCTGTTCAGGGAATATTAGACTTTGTGAATTTAGCAATGCAACCAGCACAGAAGCAAGGGATAAAAACAGGGACTGTATTTTTTCCAGAAGCTAATCAGGGTGTTGGTCAAGTGGGGTATGATTCTCGACTTCAACCCTGGGAAAGATTTTCTAGTAGCATAGAATGGCATCCAATGGTTTACGCTACCTGTGGTACTAGCGATTGTATTGAGGAGCAAGTCAAGCGAGTGTTAAAACGCGCTCCTGCTGGCACAAAAGTTGAACCAGTGCTTGCTGGGATGTGGGGAAAGTCTTTGAGTAATCGTCCATCGCTAGAAGCGCAGATGCAAGGTATTCGTCAAGCAACGCCACAAGTTAATTCTGTGAGCCATTTTGCTTTTTCTTGGCAAGATCCTATTTTTGACCGCGATCGCAAAGCTTGCCGATTATAAGCTGCTGAGGAGGGAGGAGGGAGGAGGGAGGAGCAGAGGGGCAGAGGGGCAGAGGAGCAGAGGAGCAGAGGGGCAGAGGAGCAGAGGGGCAGAGGAGGGATTAGAGAGGGTAAGAGTATTTGATAACTTTTCTCTCAACTAAAAATGTACAAATTAAATGCGCCTTAGCTTAGTACCTGAGTGGGAATCAACTTAACAGTGGCTGGTGATTGATAATTGATAATTGTTAATTGTTAATTGTTAATTGTTAATTGTTAATTGTTCATTGGCTGCTTTAAGTTTGTAGTAAAAATCAGGTACGTCTACTGAAGGTGTAAATTGATCAATGGGGCGTTTTCTTGCCTCCCAACGCTCCCAATCTGCTTGATAATTAAGTGGGCAACTGGCAGGTTCTTCTGCTGTTAAATCTGGAGATCTAGTAGGACTTAATAGCTGTTTTGTCAAAGAATCAACAGCTACATTATGAGGAGAATTTTCAGATTGAGCGGATAAAAAATTTGATTCCAGCTTTGATGATGTTGAATCAATATCATCAGCTTGTTTACTTAAAGCTACAGGCTCAGACCGCACCTCTGATCTAGTGTCAATGTTATTTTCTACTACTGATGAAGCATCGGAAAACACCGCCAGATTGCTAGGAAATTTGCGACCAATAAGACGCTCAAATTCTCCATTAAAGTGAGCTTTTGGGAAACCACACCGATTCCAAGTAGCTAAAATTTGCTCTACAGAAACGGCTTTGTAGCGTCCTTGATATAACGCTTCAATTACCGCAAGACGCACCCAGGTAGATTTATAGTTATGGAGCCATGCTCGCACTAATTCCTCAGCCTGATACCCCCGCAGATCAAAGCAATATTGAACAAGCAGTGCGATCGCATAAGCAGTACTTGCATCTTGGGTTAACTGCGTCATTAGACCTCAAAGCGTCAGAATTAAGAAACTATATAGGCAGAATTAATAGCAGGCAAGCGTCCAATACTAACTAATGCCTGATAAATCATGGCTGCGGCTTCGGCTCGTGTCGTTTCCTTGTTTGGGTTAAGTTGCCCTAATATAGGGTAGTTGACAACTAAGCTTTTTTGTGTAGCAGCAGCCACCATAGATCTAGCATAGCTAGGAATGGCATCACGATCTTGATAACGGTTTAAAAATTGTTCATTCCCTTGAGGTAATGACAGTGCATTCGCCAAGGAGACAATCATTTGCACTTTTACCACATTTTGGTTAGGGCGAAAGGTTTGGTCTGGAAATCCCGACATAAATCCCCCGCGATAAGCTTGTTGAATTACTGCTGATGCCCAAAAATCAGCAGCAACATCTGTAAATTGAGTAGGTGGCAATTTAGCAGAGGGATTAAAAATTGTCACTAATAAAGATGCTAACTGAGCGCGAGTGAGTTTTTCTTCCGGTTTGAAGGAACCATCTGCAAACCCTCTCATAAAGTTTTGGTTGGTTAGTACCCGAATGAAATTTTCTGCCCAGTGTCCTTGGATATCTGTAAAGGTAGGTAGGGAGGGATCAGCAGTGACAATGTAAGGGGATGCGATCGCAGTTTCTTTTCCTGTTGCTACTAATGCTTGGACAACTAATGCTGCTACCTCACCACGAGTCATATCCCGCATGGGTTCGAGCAGATTTAGCTGGGGATAATTTACTACCAAACGTTTTTGAGTGGCGATCGCAATTCCATTAGTAGCATAGCTGGGAATTTGGGCGCGGTCTTGATAGAAAGATAGTAAATTTAGATTACCGCCAGTTAATCCTAAACCACCTGCGATCGCGGCGATCGCTTGTACCCGTGTGACATTTTGTGCTGGTCGAAATGTTTGGTCAGGAAATCCATAAATAAATCCCATTTGAGCAACCTTTTGAATCGCTTTTGCTGCCCAAAAATCACTTTTAACATCCTTAAATACCACAACATCTCGCCTAATTAATGGCAAATCAAAAGTATTAAAAATCATTGCCGCAAACTGCGCCCGATTAATATTAGCTTGCGGCTTAAAAGTACCATCAGGAAAACCATTTACTAAACCACGACTTAGTAATCTTTGGATAAATAATTCTGCCCAATGACCACCACTATCACTAAATTGAGTAGGTCCAACTAAAAAATTACCCGCTTCCGCAGCAATAAACTCTACTTGTCCTTGTACCCTAGATGGATTTAGCTGATTTCCAGCCGAAACTAACTTAATAGTTGTAGAATTTTGCAGATCAACTTGACC
>JBARVL010000513.1:0-1566 GCA_049646245.1 Crinalium sp.
AATGCACCTGGAGATGTTGTAGATGAAGACGAGGATCAAATAGAAGAAGATTGAGCCGTCAAGAACTCAGTACTAAAATTTTTATTTAAATTAAATGAAATTGGCGATCGCACAACGCTAAAATTACTTAAGGTAGTGCTAAATTTCACTGTCTCATACTCATTTATCAGGTACGAATACCTGTAAAGCATTTGGTATTACCCGAAATCTGGCTGGAGTTTCAGTTGTACGTTCACCATCTGTATTAATAGCGTAAGGCTTGCGAGTATGTAATCTGATATCTTTGCCCTTAATAGTCCGTACACATGAACCAATAGCAGATTTACCCCGCAGTGCAGCAGGTATTAAAGGTAATATTTCCCACCAATTTTGAATTTCTAAACTATGCAAGTCTAGCGTTTGGTCGTCAATTGTGGCATCATCGGCAATTACCAAACCGCTACCGTAATATCTACCGTTAGCTACAGTAATCTGTATAGTTTTTACTTCTATAGATTCGTCATCACACCAAATATCTACCCAAAACGGGCGTATTGTCAACAAAGTTTGCAAAGCTGTCACAATATAGGCAAAAACACCCCAATGTCGCTTTAAGCGTTTGGAAACCCGCCGATTAACTTCTGCACTTAACCCCAGACTGGCAATATTAAGAAAATATTTCCCATTTACCCAGCCTAAGTCAATAGGCTGCACTTTACCGCCAGCAATAATTTGACACGCCTGCGGTAAGGATGAAGGGATATTTAAGGTGCGGGCTAGATTGTTAGCTGTGCCTAACGGTAAGATGCCTAACGGTAAGTCTGTATCTAACAACCCTTCCACAGCCGCGTTAACTGTGCCATCTCCACCCCCAATAATGACTAAATCGACTTGTTGGTGGTATTGTCGGATGATTTTGGCAAAATCAGCAGGGTTGTCACTCTCACCTGTAATAATTTCAACATTTAGCTGACGCAATTCCTGCATCGCTTGTAGCAAGGCATTTTTACCACGTCTAGCATGAGGATTAACTAGCAGCAATGCCCGTTTACTCATTTTTTCTTTGGGTAATTGCGAGTGCGATCGCACTACTTCTACACATTTTGAGTTTTACTTTAACTTAGGATCATGCTCAATACACTCTTTAACCCTAACTGAGTCGGTTAAAGCATCCCTTTTTGAGCGCGATTACACCAATAAAGTAGTAATTACCGTACAAAGCGTGAAAAAGTACTTGCCAAGATCAGTGTTTATAGGTTAAAAATATAAATAGTTGCTTCTCTATACGATAATCTCTCCAGTTAACTGAACATGAGGAGAGGGAAGCCAGTTTGTTCAAATATTTAGAAAACTAATTACTAACTTTATGACACAGCAAGTTATTCACCCAATGGTGAAGTTGCAGCGTCAGGTACATTCCCTGGTAGACTCCAATATCCTAAAAAAGACTGATAGTCTTTGGAAAATAGCGTTTTTGTACGGTGATGAATGGGTTCACTGGAAGCAAGAACTACTTGATTTTGGCTTCACAATGCAAGATCCAGTCGGCGAATTTTTAGCCGTTGATGCGTGGGACGAAGAGTAAAC
>JBARVL010000514.1:0-5291 GCA_049646245.1 Crinalium sp.
GTACTGGAGATTACAACGGCGCGATCGCAGATTTAACAGCAGCAATTCGTTTAGATTCGACTTTAGCAGAAGCTTATTACAATCGTGGTTTGGCGCGTCGTCAGCTAGGAGATCATACAGGAGCGATCGCAGATTACACAAACTCGATTCGGATTGATCCTAGTTATATCTCTCCTTATATTAATCGAGGCATTGCCTACGCTGCACAAAGTAAGTATACCGAAGCAATTGCAGATTACACTGCCGCACTCAATCTTGATGCGAAAGATGCGAGTGCTTATTTCAACCGTGCTGTTGCTCGTGATAATTTAGGAGATCGAACTGGGGCTATTCAAGATTACACGCAAACAATTCGTCTCCAACCAAACTATATCACTGCTTACTTAAATAGGGGGGTAAGTCGCACAGATTTAGGTGATTATAAAGGTGCGATCGCGGATTTTAACACAGTATTAAAACTTGACCCTCAGCTAGTCTCTGGTTACGAAAATCGTGGTATAGCCCGTCGCTTTTTAGGAGATTTAAAGGGAGCGATCGCGGATTATAATCAAGCGATCAAAATAGCACCAAACAACGCCAGCGCCTACTACAACAGAGGACTTGTCAACTATCGCCAAGGAAATAAACAAGCTGCGATCGAGGATTATACTCAAGCAATTCGGGTAGATTCCCGCTTTGCTAGAGCTTATGGTAATAGAGGGTTACTGCGTTACGAATTGGGAAGTCGCGAAGCTGCGCTTGACGATGTACGAACAGCAGCTAGACTATTCTCTAAGCAAGGAGAAACTTCGGAATACCAAAAAGCCGTAGATTTAATTAGAAAAATTCAGCAGTAGTTATCAAATTTACGGAATTAATATGAGGAAGTAAAAGTGTTCTTATATAAAGATTTGCATACTAATTCTGAAATAGCCGATTTTTTTTGCTATTATATTTATAATGGAAATATTGTTTATTTTATAAATTAAAGCCTAGTTCTTCCTTATCAATTTTAGTATATCATTCCAAGCAAACAAAAGTCTATACCTTTAATAAAAATTTTTACCTTTTAATTACAGGACTTAGGCATAAAACCCTGTCACCAAGATGGTAGCACTACTACATATATAGGATGTATAGACGTGCCATAGCGCATCTTTAAATTTAAGCAACCACAAATGTAGTGCGGGCATCTTGCCCGCGTGATGTTTGGCGTAAGTCCTGATTTAATTAGCTTGACTTGTTTAGGAGTGTACAAACGATTGTATCCACTCTAAATGCTGTGGTAATAGTTGATTGAGATCGTAAGATTGTACAATTGTTTTTCTTGCTTGGGTGCGAATATCAGCCATACGAGTAGGGTGATCTAGTACTTCACAGATGCGATCGCATATTTGTTGCGGATCGAAAAAATCTACCAGCAAACCATTAATGCCATCTTGAATTATCTCAGTAACCGGAGCCGTATTAGAACCAAGAACTAAACATCCTGTAGATAAAGCTTCTAACATTGACCAAGACAAGACAAAAGGACGAGTTAAATAGACATGAACAGAAGAAGCTTGAATTACTTGGAGATACTGATTATAAGGTAGTAAACCTGTAAAATGGACTCTGGATAAATCAAGAGGAAACTTTTCTAACATGGCATCTTTATAAGTTTTGCCATTTGGCAGTGACTTACCATAAGCAACGCGATTTTCTCCTACAATTACCACATGGCATAATGGTCGTTTTTGTTGTAATAGAGCAATTGTTTCAATAAACTGAGGAAAACCACGATAAGGTTCCATACCACGAGCTACATAAGTAATTAGCTCATCAACATGGGATAAATCTAAATTAATTTCTGGTAAAATTAGCTTGGTTCCTGGTGAGGGTTGAAAAAAGTTGGTATCAACCCCATCATGCCGAACTGAAATTTTATTGTGGAATTCAGGTGGAAATTGTTGGCGTTGCCAATAAGTAGGACTTAGACCGCGATCGCAACTACAAAGCTCAAGTAAAATAGGGGCATTCTTGATCCGAATTCGTGCTTCATCATCTGCCGTTAATGGATCTGTCGGATCAAAGTCAGCATCAGTTCCATGAGCATGATAAAACCACTCAAAATAACATAATAATTTAGCTTTTGGAAAAACATCTTTAATAAATAAAGTTGGTCCCCAACCAGAGTGACCAAATACAAGATCAGGAAAAAAACCTTGGTTTTTAAGTTGTTGAGCGACCCGATAAACACCTTGTCCTTGTAGTACAGCACTTTCTAAAAAACGCACATATTGATGAGTTTCAGGATGCACTTGTCTGGCAGGTGAATAAACTGCTTTAAAGACCCCAGGAAGATTTCCTTCTTGGCGGTTTGTACCAAAAACTACTTGATTGTTAGAATCTTGGGCTAATGCTGTAGCTATGTGACGAAATTGTGCTGGAAAATTAGGATGTAAAAATAAAATTTTCATAAAGTTATTTAATTTAAATAATTAGCTGACAGTGAACAGTTATAATTCAGTTTGATGGTAACTAAACATACATTTACTACAAGCATATTTAGATAATTCATAATCCTTGCGCGTCTAAGCCTTGAATTTGGGCATTTTTAACTCTTGATAAAAGTTATCAAACCCTATAAACCTCTCTCCTCCCTGCTCCCTCCTCCCTCCTCCCTCCCAAAAATGGCATTATTCCGCTAAGATGTAGGACGGACAATAGGCATAGGGGGAAATAAAAGATTGCCTACGCTTGGCGTTAATATTGATCACATTGCCACAATTCGTCAAGCCAGACGGACTGTGGAACCAGATCCCGTAGCAGCAGCAGTGTTAGCAGAACTTGCGGGTGCTGATGGTATTACTGTACATTTGCGGGAAGATCGCCGTCATATTCAAGATCGAGATGTGCGTTTGTTACGACAAACGGTAAGAACACATCTTAATTTAGAAATGGCTGCGACTGATGAAATGGTAGCGATCGCGCTCTTCATTAAACCAGACTACGTTACCCTTGTCCCCGAACGTCGTGAAGAAGTCACAACCGAAGGCGGACTTGATATTGCAGGTCAAATTGACCGGATGCAGCAAGTAGTAAATAAGCTACAAACTGCTGGTATTCCAGTTAGCTTATTTATTGACGCTGATACCGATCAAATTCGGGCATCTGCTATTATCAAAGCGCAGTTTATCGAACTGCACACAGGTAGATATGCTGAAGCAACTAATGAGGCTAGTCGAGCAAAAGAATTAGCCGTGTTAGCTAAAGGGTGTGAAATGGCTCTAGCTGCTGGTTTAAGAGTTAATGCTGGTCATGGACTAACCTACTGGAACGTTTTCCCTGTTGCTTGCGTCCCAGGTATGGAAGAACTCAATATTGGTCATACCATTATTAGTAGAGCAGCTTTAGTCGGTCTGGAAAGAGCCGTCAGTGAAATGAAACAAGCTATGCGCGGACAGTTTTGACACCTCGAAGGACGGGGAAACCTTAAACCCAAACTTTCGGTAAATCTTGAGTTTTGAATTAAGAAAAGATGCAAACTTACTACTACGTTCTTGCAAGTCAACGCTTTTTAATAGAAGAAGAAGGCATAGATGAAGTGCTAAAAGAGCGCACTCGCAACTATCATGAACAGGAAAAAGAAATTGATTTTTGGTTAGTCAAACAGCCTGCATTTATAGAAGCACCAGCAATGGCAGCAGTTAAGGCGAAATGTCCCCAGCCATCAGCCGCCATTATTTCCACAAATGCTCAATTTATTACTTGGCTCAAATTACGCTTAGAATTTGTAGCAACTGGTGAATTTCAAGCTCCAAGTGAGGCAATTTCTGATCCAAAGGCTTCCCTGATGCCAGTATCTTGATTTTTATGCCTACAATCGGCTGCAATACACGGCTTATGTCTCAAAACGGTATGAATGTTTCTCAGCTTGTTCAACCACAACAATTGACCAAGCTGGGTTTTACTTTATTAACTACTACAGGGTTGACATTGGGGGCTACTCCTGCATTTAGTCAATCAATATCAGCTTGTCAAGCTCCGCGCTCAGGCGAGTATTTAGTATTGGTAGTCAGTCAGACAAAGCAGCGTCAAGAACAAGTGCGCCTAGCTTTACCTCGCAATAGCCAAACTAAAGTGTGTCGATATGTCGATAATATTGTCACACGGGTTGGTAGTTTAAAAAGCGTTACAGAAGCTAACAATTTGGTGCGTTATATGCACGATATTGTAGGCTTACCAGCTTTTGTAGCGCGGATGCAAACACCGCCAGTAAGGACAGGGAGGGCGCTACCGTCACCGCCAGTGTTTGTCGGCACACCAGCACGAGGTAATGCTACCACACTACCTTTAATACCAATTAATCCACCCGCACAGCCAGCGCGACCAGTCGCTCAAAATCCAGTAAATTTTTCACCTGAGATATTAGGTTATGGTTTTGCTGTTTTAGTAGACTATTCTAACCAGCCACAATTAGCTAACCAGGTAAGGGAGTTAATGGGGGGAAATGTTGGTTTAGCTTCCTATGGACAACGTTCTTATTTACTAGCTGTTCATACTACTAACCAACGCGAGGCAAATTCTAGCTGGCAAAGGTTAAGCGATCGCGGTTTATTGGCAATGTTAGTCGATAGTCGCAAAGTTACTTTAGTCAGACCACAATTTTAACAGTTACCAGTTAGTTAGTATGCTGCGTTAGCGAATAAAGCAATGACAACACCTAAAGCCGATCCGACAATTACTTGAACAGGGGTATGTCCTAGCAATTCCTTTAAGCGATCCTCATTAAATTTGGGGTGTTCTTGAAATAACTCATCCAAGATTTGGTTAAGGATACGCGCCTGCTTACCTGCGGCTTGACGTACCCCAGCCGCGTCATACATGACAATAACAGCAAAAATGGCTGCGATCGCAAAGTCGGGGCTTGACCAACCAATTGTCTGCCCTACCCCAGTAGCTAAAGCAGTTACTAGGGCTGAATGGGCGCTAGGCATACCGCCAGTGGTTACTAAGACACGGATATTTACTTTTCTATGGGTAACCAGTTCAAACAGTAGCTTTAATAACTGAGCGACCAAACAAGCCAGCAGTGCTACCAGCAACACTTGGTTGTCGAGAATGTCGCCAAAATATTGCATTTTGTTCGCGGTGCTTACCACAATTAATTACCTAGTGCGTGCGGCTAGTTATGAAGTCGGCAAGAGCCATTAGCGGTCTTGCCTTCTCTCCAAAGGATGCCAGTTCACCCTTGGCTTCGTCAACCAATTTTTGAGCTTGGATACGAGACTGTTCTAAACCCCATAGTTTAGGATAAGTTGCTTTTTGCG
>JBARVL010000515.1:0-6187 GCA_049646245.1 Crinalium sp.
ATGATGAGAAGTAGCGATAAGTTTGAACAAACTGCTTTAACATTTGAACAAAGCAAATTTCCTGAAAAATTATCTCATGCTACTACAAATTTAGCGAATACCCAGAGCAAATTCTCAGAATCAGCAAGCGGTTTAGCCGATACAGTAATAGAGATTGGGATAATTGCTAGTGAGATGCAGAATGCTAATCAACAACTAATTAAAGTCGGATCAGAAGTTAGCAATCTTAATCAGGCATCCGCAGAAGTCTTAGACTTACATCGTAATAATCAAGAATCCTTAAGTGAAATTATACCACAAATTAAAATAGGTTCTCAAGGTTTCCAGTTAGCAGTAACCGAGCTAGAAAAATTACAGCAACAAATTGAAGCAAAATCAGATAGTTTAAGCAATATCCAAATTGAATTACAAAAATTAATTGCCAACGTTAGCAGTTATACAGAAGGAGTAACATTAGGGATAGAATCAGTAGGCGATCGCATTTCAGAAAATATCACTAAACAAGTAGAAATAAACAAGCTTCAAATTCAATTATTTTCCAAAACTCTGCAACAGTGCGTTCATAATTTAGCTGGAATCCAACAACAATTAGAAACTCAAAATCAATCCGCCATTACTTTAACAAAGATTCAAACAGAAATTAAAAACTTAACTCCTAACATCAGCCAATATACAGAGAGTGTAAACTTGAAAATGGAATCAGTAGGCGATCGCATTTCCGCCCGCATCAGCCAAAAAATAGAAACCAACCAACTTCAGATACAATCAATTAGCGAAAACATCCAAAAATGTGTTGATAACCTAAGCGAAATAAAACAAGAATTATCCCAACAAAATAAACAAGCTATTAGACAAGATGGAAAAATATCTCAGAGCGATTTAATTTTAGGTAACGATGATCTCGACTTAATTATAAATAACCTAGAATAACCTTTGCGTCCCTTGCGTTCCCCTTTGCGCCCTTTGCGTTAAAAAAAATATGCCCCGTCGCCCCAGACAAAATGAAACAATAGAAGACTTAAACATCTGGTCTGCGTACACAGATTTAATGTCTAACACCTTAATGATTTTAGTAATATTTTTCCTCTTAGCAACCCTTAAACCGACTTTAGAAAAAATATTTAACCAAAATGAAAAACCAACAGAAGCGCCCCCAATTATTGTAATTCAAAATACAGGAGCTTATCAATTTGGATCGGGAAGTGCTGACTTACCCCCGCCATTAATATCTTACATTTTCAATAAATTAGTTAATCAAATAGAACAAAACGCCAAAACCTACCAAATTGATGTAGTAGAAGTAATTGGTCATACAGATGGACAATCTAATTCAGGTAGTGCTAGTAACTTAGATCAATTTTTAGAACAAGCTGCACAAGGTAATATAAATGCTGGCTCATTACGCCCTGGATCTAACGCTGATTTAGGCTTAATGCGAAGTCTTGCTGTAGTCAGAATATTACAACAAATTCAACAGAAAAAAGGACGCTTGCAAGGATTAACTTTTCGCGCATATTCAGCAGCACAATTAATTTCGCCAAGCGGAAAAATAGCTGAAATTAACCGCACTGCTGATCCCACGAGAAGGCGAATTGAAATACGCTTTACTCGTTTAGGTAAAGTAACTAATGTGCAGTGAATAGTAAACAGCAAACAGAATTACCTCTACTGATCCTAAATCCCTTGCCACCCACCGACAACTTATCCGTTACATCCGTTACAAAATCCGTTGCCCTAAGCACCAATAAGTTCTAGTGCATCTGTCCCACTAAATTGCCGCGCGATCGCACTTCTCACTTCTAACTTAGCCACGCTAAACTGGTTACGGAGATATTCTAGATGCGTCAGCGCATTAGCTTTCTCAGCAGTTAAACGCATCATCGTATTGATAGATTGTTGATACTCTAAACTTACCTGAAGCACTTCAAAACGACGCGCTTTGCGTTGATTATCATTCTTTAAATGTGGCTCAAAAGCAGAAATTTTATCAGCATTATTTTCCAGACGATTAATTTGCAATTGCACTGCTGCAAGTTGTGAATCTAATTCATTAACAGCTTGAGCCGCTTGTGCGATCGCGGCTGGATATTGACTTAACTTCATCACAAGTTTCCCTCAGAAAATACTGGGTAATGAATCCTAAAAAAAGCTTTGAAGAGAGAAATCTTGTGTTAACTAAGCAACCAATTCCTTGAGTGGTTGTACAGCAGGAACCGTAGGAACATCTATCGACCGTTCCTTTTGAGGAAGAGGTGCTTTTTCTAACACTTTGACTTCAATACTGACAGACACCAGATAATCACCCGCCTCTTCTCCCACCGCTTCAGCAAGCATACTTGCTAAGTCTGGGCGTTCAGCAGAAATGGGATTCCTTAAGGTGCAGCGATCCCACTCATGTTGGGCGTTAGGATTAAGGCTAAGAACGTAGTGCTTAGTCATGAAATATTGACTCCATCTGGGTTTCAGGCGTGTGCTGACTTGGAAAGCCTACCTCTTTATTATAGTACATCCGTACTGAAATGTGGGGAGATTTAAGCAAAAATTGGAGCGATCGCCAAAATTTTGTTTAATTTTATAACACTATATATAGAGTATAAGCACATAAACTTCTCTATATGTAGCGTAGCCTTTATTACCTACAGGATTTACGCATCCGTTACAATAGAATCACAATTGCAAAACCAAATAGAGGTTGTTATGGCTGTGCAAATGCTGAAACGGCTTTTCACAGTAGAGGAATATTACCAAATGGCTGCGGCTGGTATCCTCACTGAAAATGACCGCGTAGAATTAATCAAGGGAGAGATTGTTAAAATGGCAGCCATTGGTAGTCGTCATGGTGCGTGTGTAAATCGTTTAAATAGCTTATTCTGGCAACTGCTAGGTATACGTGCTATAGTAGCTGTTCAAAATCCAGTCAGATTAAACAATAACTCTGAACCACAACCTGATATAGCATTACTGCAACCTCGCCCTGATTTCTACGCCTCCGCACATCCTCAACCCTCAGATATATTTTTAATAATTGAAGTTGCAGACACTACTATTGAATATGACAGAGAAGTAAAACTACCTTTGTATGCAAGTAGTGGAATAGCTGAAGTTTGGATAATTAATCTGAATCAAGAAGTCATAGAAGTTTATCGAAATCCTAATAATAATAGATACGAAAACGTACAAATTTTTCAACGAGGTAGTCAGATTGATATCCCAGCTTTTGCTGATTTGAGTTTAGCTGTAGATGATATTTTGGGATAGATTTGTAGGTTGGGTTAAGCGCAGCGCAACCCAACAGAAATATTGTAAATGTTGGGTTTCACTTCGTTCTACCCAACCTACGATAAATTAATTCTAAACTCCCCTCCCTGTTGACGGGGAGGAGTAGGGGGTGGGGTTATCCACCTTTTTCAGAGTCCCCAATTCCCTACTTAATCATTTCTCTGAGTATCAAGTGGCAGAAATTCTTGTAAAGCTTCACTGACTGGCACTTTAATAATCGGAATTGCCAATTCTGGCATTTTAGAACTCGGCGCGATCCACTGCCGTAATTGGTTCAAAGGATTACTTCCACCGCACAAGAGTAAGTGATCTCCAGCCCGCAATTCTACAGTTTCATCTGGAAAACGAATAAACTTGCCTTCTCTACGAATAGCTTGTACTTGCACACCATACTCGCGCCTAAAATCCAATTGGGCAAGAGTTTTTCCAACCCCTAGACTATCCTCTGGAATTTGCAACCACTGACAAGGAGTACTACTTTCTGGAATTACCACTTCACCCTTAGCCAGTTCATTAAAAGCTGCTTGCTCTTCCGGTTGTCCGACTACTAAAAAGCGATCGCCTTTTTCTAAACTAATCTTGGCATCAGGATAATCAATTTCCTCACCACGATCGCGCCGAATTGCTACTAAACTTACACCTGTTAACGAGCGAATATTAGCTTGTCCTATCGTCATTCCTACCAGTGGCGAATCATTAGGCAAACGATACCATCTGCTATTCATTTCTTGAGCCGCAAATTGCAAATCTCGCGCAATTTCAGACTGCGATCGCACTGGGCGCAAATCTAAATAATGAGAACTCCGAATTTGTTCAACTTCTCGATTAATTACTGCTATCGGCACACCTAAACCTGTCAACACATGAGTAGCCATTTCTAAACTTGCTTCAAACTCTGGCTGCACCACTTCCTTAGCGCCTAACTGATAAAGCAATTCAATATCTCGGTTATGGTTTGCTTGGACAACAATATCTAAATCAGGTGCTAACTCTAATGCCCGCTTTAAAGCTAGTCTAGTACTCATTGCATCTGGCAAAGCAATCACAAGCGATCGCGCCTGATCTACCCCCGCCTTTTCTAATACGTGCAAACTAGCAGCATTGCCATAAACATAAGGCACTTCCGCCTCTCTAAGTTTCTGAATTGCCGCCTCCGACTGATCAATTACTACAATTTTAGAATCATGTTCATTTAACAGCCGTACTAAATTGCGACCAATCCTACCATACCCACAAACCACCACATGATTCTCTACAGGTAAATCAGTTGCAACTTCTAAAGGAAGTTCCATCGAATTGAAATACGGCTTAAATATTGGTACTGTTTCCAACCAGTTAAATAACTGCGGAATTACTTGTAATACAAACGGCGTAAGAATCAATGTCACCGCCGTAGTCCCCACCAATAATAAATAAACTCGACGGGAAACCAAACCTAAAACTTGACCCTCACTAGCAAGTACAAACGAAAACTCCCCAATCTGAGCTAACCCCAGCCCCACAATCAACGCAGTTTTTAAAGGATAATTAAACAGCTTAACTAAGGGCGTAATAATTAAAAACTTGCCCACAAATACTAGAAATACTAATCCTAAAATTAACTCCCAATTGTTCCATAAAAACAACGGATCGATCAGCATTCCTACCGAAGCAAAAAACAGCGCAGCAAACACATCTCGCAAAGGTTCCACATAAGTCAAAGTTTGATCCGCGTACTCCACCTCAGAAATCATCAAACCAGCGACAAATGCCCCCATTTCAATACTTAGCCCCATCTGCTCAGTCAGCAGAGCAATACACAAACATAAAGTGACAACGCCTAATAAAAATAGCTCCCTACTTTCAGTCTTTGCCAGCAACCTTAATAAACGTGGAATTAACCAAATCCCCACCGCAACAGCACCCGCCGCAAATAAACCAATGCGTAATAGTGCTTGTCCAATAGCCATCCCAATTGCTTCAGGTGGTTGATCCAGCGCAGGTAATACTGCCAACATTAAACCCAAGGCTAAATCTTGTACCACCAAAATCCCCAGCATCACCTGTCCATGCGGCGTTGCAGTCTCATTGCGCTCCATCAAGCACTTCAGAACCACAGCAGTTGAAGATAGAGACAAAATTGCCCCTAAAAACACACCTTGGGCTGGAGACTTTACCCAACCTATCCCCAAGGAAACTAATGTTGTCACCAAGATGGTTAAGATAATCTGTAAACCACCACCACCCAAGCTAATTTTTTGAACCTTTTTAAGTTCCGCAAAAGAAAACTCGACACCCAGAGCAAATAATAAAAACGCTGCTCCAAACTGTGCCAGAGTCTCAATTTGCACCACTTCCTTAATTAGTCCCAAACCAGCAGGACCAACCACCATCCCGCCGATAATATAGCCGAGTAACGCTGGTTGTCGCAGCAGTGCGGCTAAAAGTCCACCAGTAGCCGCAGCCACCAGCACTGATACTAAGTCAACTATTAATCTGAAGTCTTCTTGCACAGATTTTTATTATGAGAAAAATATTAAGCTATATAAAGTTTAGAATATACAGCTTTTTTTATTAATTCGCGCCAATGTCTGCAACTCTATTCAGGGACTTTGATGTAGCGGTTGGTAGTTCACGACTTAAAAATGAAAACGCCTGGTGGAAAAATAGATCATGGGATGCTAACAAGTGCGGATAGCTAAGATAGAACAGAAATAAACCAGACTGACTGTTAGGATGCCTGTCTTGTCGCTTAAATCTTTGATACCACTTAGCTTTACTCATCACTGGACTGCCTTGATTAGATCATACAAACAGCCTTTGCAAGCATCATCAATCGCTACAAGCATTACTCTGGGAATCGCTGCTAGTCTACTCGCGATCGCATCCCCAGCAAAAGCTTTACAAGTTCTTCGTGTAGAACCGCAAA
>JBARVL010000516.1:0-2173 GCA_049646245.1 Crinalium sp.
AGTAGTACCGTACATTTATTGTGTGATTGCCAAGAGGAAATAGTAGTTTTTGAGGTGCGAGACGAGGGAATTGGGATACCTCTAGAAGATCAGAAACATTTATTTGAGACATTCCATCGCGCTAGTAATGTTGGTCAAATCCCAGGGACTGGACTAGGTTTGGCAATTGTTAAGCAATCTGTAGACTTACACCAAGGCGAAATTAATATTCAAAGTCAAGTAGGAGCAGGTACAACATTTATAGTAAAACTGCCCACCAACTGCCAGCAACAAGCTGAAGCTATACTCTTGGCTCAAGGTTATGCCCAGTAAAAAACTATTTTAGGAAAATCAGCTTAATCACCTAAAATTTTTGGTATTGATCCCTATACCTTAAGAATGTATTAAGACTTGATCCCCTACCCTAAGTTATATGGCATACCAGTATAAATACCGTGATAATAAATTAAGGCTGGTTTCTGAATTGTTTCTTTAAAATACAATTTGTGTTTTTCATTTACGTTTTATAAACACAACAGCTTCAGAATTACTTTTTATCCGTCGGCATAAAAATAGTGAGGTTTGAATATGCGTATAACACAAGAGATTTGTTGCCCTAATTGTGGAGATAAAGGTGAACGTCATCACCTATTAACTGCACAACTAACTCGCACACAATGCCCTAGTTGTGATTACTTAATGGTGACTTGCTCTCGCACAGGGAAAGTGATTGAAGCTTATGCCCCAGGTTTATACGCACCTAAAGTAGAAAACGTAAAAATTTTTTAAGCTCACTATTGCCCTCAACTTTTAGAAGCACGAAGTTGTCCACAAGCAGCATCTGCTTCTAATCCCCGCGAGTAACGGATACTAACTGCAATGTGTTGTTTCTTCAAAGCATCGGCAAAATCTTGTACGCGGCGATGATTAGGACGTTGATACTCAGCTTCACGAATAGGATTATAAGGAATCAAATTGACGTGACTTTGAAACCCTCGCAAATGTCTTGCTAGTTCGAGGGCGTGTTCTGGCAAATCGTTTAGTCCACCCAAGAGAATATATTCAAACGTCAATCTGCGCCCCGTCAACTCTACATATTCACGACATTCTGCTAACACATCTTCTAAAGGATATCGGTGAGCAGAAGGAATAAGTTGTTCTCTAATTGCCTGATTTGAAGCGTGAAGACTTACTGCTAAAGTAACTTGCAATTTTTCAATCGCTAGTTTACGAATTCTACCAGGAATACCGACAGTAGAAACAGTCATCCACCGTTGTCCGATACCAACATCAGTATTAAGAGACTTAATTGCTCCGACAACATTTTCTGTATTCAGCAAAGGTTCGCCCATACCCATAAATACAATATGGCTAACGCGGCGCTGAAAATCTTCTTGGACAGTTAAAACCTGATCGATAATTTCATGCTGCTCTAAATTGCGAATGAAACCTCCCTTACCTGTAGCACAGAAGTCACAACCCATTGGACATCCCACCTGGGAAGATACGCAAACAGTGAGGCGTTGATCGGTTGGAATGCCAACAGTTTCAATAATTTGATTGTCTGCAAGTCGCAGAAGGTATTTTACCGTTTGATCGGGAGCAACAGAGCGAAAATGCAGCGTTGAGCGACCAATAGAGACATCCTGCAATTGTTCACGCCAGCTTTTAGAAAATACCGAGATTTCCGAGAGCGATCGCACTCCTTTTTTATATATCCACTGATATAATTGTTGTCCTCGGTAAGCTGGTTGTCCTTGTTCTTGTACCCAATTCGTTAGTTCAGTTAAACTTTTTCCCAACAACGGCTCATTTAACTGTTGAGGAGCAACATTACTATCTACGGACAAATTAACCTGATCGGTAGGCATATTCAACAAAAGTGCGATCGCGCATCTTGAGCTTAGATCTCTATCCTAAAGCAGGTTGACTTATATTGCAGGTATTACTCTTAACGCCCCTGCCCCCCTGCCCCCCTGCTCCCCTGCCACCTCTGCCCCTCTGCCCCTCTGCCCCCCTGCGACCTCTGCTTCCCCGACTTCTAACCCAACTTTTCAAACACAGCAAACATCGGCAGATACATAGAAAGCAAAATTACAGCAACCATCCCTGCCAAACCCACCATCATCAGAGGCTCTAGAACACTCGTTAAAGCTTTTACAGCTTGCTCAACCTCATCCTCATAGAAATCGGC
>JBARVL010000517.1:0-23718 GCA_049646245.1 Crinalium sp.
GGCTGTTTCATTTTATATAACGCTGACACCCTGAAGGGTGCAGCTACACTAACAAAGCCCGCCTACGCGGGCTAGATTTTTAATTAACATCAAACATTAATTAAAAAAGCCTGCAAAGCCAGGCTTAGTCTGTATGGTTCCCCAGGATGTGCGCCTGTGGGAATTTGAGAGCAATGTTACAGCCCTGCCATTCACAGGGAGAGGTGTTGACTTCAGTAGCAAAGATAATTGATTAATTGTTAATTGCTAAAGGATTGAGCCAGCGCAGCATTTCTTGTTTTAATTGATGCAAGTCCCGATAAACTTCTTGCTTCATCCACTGACCAAGGGCATCAAATGGCGTATATACTGAGCTAACTTGCCATTTGAAATCTTGCCCTAATGGTGTAACGTGGCTACCTTTAAGAATTTGACTTGTAATCATCCCTGGAAAGCGTTTATCTAATGTTTCTCTTAATGCGAGGGATTGATCGAGGTTATCGTTATTAAATTTGATAATTAAATTGCGTTTAACTTGGTAGCGTTGAGAAATTAGGGAGATTGTTTCTAATGGCGAAGGCGTAAACTCGACTGTAAAAGCGCCAGAAAATTGTTCTACTAAAGGAACTGCATCACGGGCAGCAAAATTATTGAAAGAAATTAAAATATTACCTGCCCTTTCTACTGGAAACAGGCTACCGATGAGCAAATGCAGTTTACAGCCCATGCTGTGTCCTAGTCCATAAATGGGGAGGTAGCGACGGCGTAGCAGGGATTTTGCTCGTAATTGTTCAATGGTACTATCAAAACTTTGGTGAACGGATTTAGCGATCGCAGTATGATCGAATGTATTGACAAATGGTGTGGCAATAATCGCATAGTTTTTACTAGCTAAATCTTCTAGTAATAGCCGATATGTTACGTGAGGTGCTGTAGCGACAAACGCACCGCCAAGAAAATGTACTATCCCAGTGTGATATCGGGGAATATAAACCCAATTACCGTTAACTTCCTGCCATTCCATGCCAAAGTACCTTGTGCGATCGCTCTCTACTCATTGTAAACTTTGATTAAAGCAAGAGAGTACTGCCAACTGCTATGGCTGTGTTTGAGCCACGCCAATTAGTGAATGTCAATTCAACTAAAGATTTACTTCTAACTCTGCTGAGAATATACCTTATTACTCAGCTTGATTTACTCTCTAGACAGACAGCATCACAATATTTTTAAGTATATATTAAAAACATCACAAAGACCACAAATAAGCGCATAATTTTTTATATTTAACCTTTATTGAATGATCTCCAAAATATAAATGGAGGTCATTCTCTTATAAGTAAATTACGATACATTTCTACTCAGCATAAAACGCAATAGAAAATGTAATTAATGTGACACTTTAACATCTGTCATAAGGCTGATAGACCTATTGTGCAATTCAGGAGAATATGGAACTGTGAGGAGTGAGTATAGCAATATGAAAAGCCCTTGAAGTCGAAACACGGACAGACGCTCAGGGGCTTTTCAATTTTCGGGCGATCGCTAACTATTAACTAAGTATTTGGTTACAATTAAACTTACTTGCAATCACTAGGACTGGTGACTGGTGACTGGGAAAACTTTCAAAAGTTTATTTATACGCGCCTACTTAGTTCGTTGATAACGCTACACAGTAATGACATCCTTCTTCCGCCCCAGTGTTGATGCGATGGTTGGGTATATTCCCAGCCAACAACCCAAACCTGGTACACCAATTATTAAGCTTAATACTAATGAGAATCCTTATCCGCCTTCCCCAGATGCGATCGCAGTTTTGCGTAATCTAGATCCTGAATGGTTACGGCGTTATCCCGATCCTTATGCTAACGATTTTCGGCAAGCGACTAGCGAAGTTTTAGGGGTTCCGGTTGACTGGATTATTGTTAGCAATGGTAGTGATGATTTACTAAATTTGATTGTGCGTAGTTGTGCAGATTTGGGGCGCAAGGTAGTGTATCCGATGCCAACTTATGTCTTGTATCGCACGTTAACAGATATGCAGCCTGCGGAATGTGTGGAGATTCCTTGTAAAGAAAATTATCGCTTACCAATGGAGGAATTAGTAGCAGCAAATGGCGCAGTAACTTTTATTGCAACGCCTAATAGTCCATCGGGTCATGTAGTTGCGATCGCAGATTTGCGACAATTGGCAGGGAGATTATCTGGTGTTTTAGTAATTGATGAAGCGTATGTGGACTTTGCTGAAGAAACAGCATTGCCTTTGGTGAAGGAATTTGAGAATGTAATTGTGATTCGCACCTTATCTAAGGGTTATTCTTTAGCAGGTTTGCGCTTGGGGTTTGGAATTGCCAATCCCAAGTTATTGAGTGGGTTGTTTAAGATGAGGGATAACTATAATATTGATGCGATCGCTTGTCTAGTTGGTACGGCGGCAATGCGAGATCAAGCTTATAAAAATGAATGTGCTGAAAAAGTCAAGGCATCGCGGGCAAAATTAGCGGTATATTTCAAGCAATTAGGCTTTCGCGTGTGGGATTCGCAAACTAATTTTCTGTTAGTGCAACCGCCTGAAAGCAATGCAGAGGAAATTTGTCTAGCTTTGAAGGAATTAGGAATTTTGGTGCGTTATTTCAAGCAGCCTGGTTTAGAGGATAAGCTGCGGATTACAGTTGGTACTGAGGAGCAAAATCATGTGCTTGTTGAGGTGTTGATTGGTTTGGTGTAATAAGGGATGAGGGAGGAGAAATTTTTCAGGGAAATGTAATACACCCCTCCCCAACCCTCCCCTTATTAAGGGGAGGGAGCAAGATGATTGTGAGTGGGGTAATTATGTACTTTACTAATTTAAAATCCTTATAAGGTTTGTCAGTAAAAATTTATGGTTGTAATGCGATCGCATTTAAAATAATTAAATCTGCACTATATATAGTGCAGATTTAATTGTTAAAGGAAACACCAAGGAACTTAGGTGCAGTTACAAATTTTAACTATTGGTACTCGATACCAATGCACCCTTATGATTAACGTCTCTAATTGTTGTCACGTGCGCTTGCTTCAGCAGTTTTTGGATACAAGGCACCAAATTCTTTTAATGCTTGTCCTGTTTCTTCGGCAATATATTTACCACGTGTGCCGGGATCATCTTCTGTTTCGCGAGCTTCTTGCTTCCACTCGTTTGATGTTTTTGGTCTTACGGAATCAGTTTGCTGTGCTTTTTCTAAAACTTGTTCAGCTACGGCTTGACTATTGCGTCCAGCATCAACATTTGTTGTCAGTAGTAGAAAACCGACTGCGACAACAGCAAAAAAACGTTTTACCTGAAATCCATTAAGGAAAGAAGAAATCTGTGCGATCGCACTAGAGATTATATTTTTCATGCTAATACTGGGTAACTTTTTTTCAATTATTTTCAACATAATTTCAAGGTTAGTAGCATAAGAAGAATTATTCCTCTAACAAAAGTTATATCTAGAATAAAAAAACGGTTTCTAGAGTAGTACAAAAGCAATAATTATCTCAACAATGGCAAATTAGATAGGTTCAAAAAGGCGTATTTGCTTGTATTTCTAAGGTTTTTCCAGATTTCGGATGGTCAAAGCGCAGTTCCCTAGCGTGTAGATGTAAGCGGTTAACTGTAGAGCATCCATAGAGGCGATCGCCTAAAATCGGTATTCCAAGTCCTCTAGAATCAGCCGCGTGAACCCTTAACTGATGAGTGCGTCCTGTTAGTGGTATAAATTCTAGGCGCGTATAGTCTCCTTCCGTTGCAATAACCTGGAAGCGAGTTAAGCTTGGTTTACCTTTTTGCCAATCAACTTTTTGATAAGGGCGATTTTCTGGATCTCCCCAGAGAGGTAATTCAATCACGCCTTGATTAATTGTCACAGTGCCAGAAAGTACCGCTTCATAAATTTTGTGGATTTGTCGTTGCTGAAACTGCTGGCTAAGTTGGCGATAAGTTTGAAGATCTCGCGCCAGTAGTAAAATACCAGATGTTTCTTGATCCAGCCGATGCACAGCCATCAGCGCCATACCATCGGGTAATAGATGACGTAAGCGACTGAGAATGCTATCTTGGCGATCGCGATAACGACCAGGTACAGAAAGCAAACCTGCGGGTTTGTTCACAGCTATCAGCCATTCATCTTCATAAAGAATTGGTAAAGAAACCTCTCCCCAAACCCCTCCGCTACAAGGGGAGGGGCTTATTACTCCCCCTTCCATACCCCCCTTAAAAAGGGGGGCAGGGGGGATCGAGAAGGGGGCTGGGGGGTTAGGTTTTAACCCCGAAAGCAAAAACCCCATTAATGGCTGACATCTTTCTGCACAAGCGCCATAAAATTGCCCCTGCACTTTATCCTGAGTTGTTGAACCCCACCAAAACTCTGCCATTGCTAACGGTTTTAACTGATGAGTTGCTGCATAATGAAGCAACTTTGGGGCGCAACAATCACCTGTACCAGTTGGTATAGAACCTGCTGGCATTAATTGCTGTAATGATAAGGATTGCCCATAAAAATTAGTCAAACTATAAGCTGCGTGCATTTGTGCTTGTAGTTGGCGGGATAGTTCTTTACGCTGCTGCTTGAGTTCACATATCCGCGCATCTGTCTTTGTAATTAAATCTTTGAGTGGTTGTAATACTTCATTTTGTTGGCGTTTAAGCTTTCGCCTTTCTATTCCCTGCTGACGGCTTTCTTCATCAAGTTGTTCAAGTGCAAAAGTTAAATTTTCTTCCGTTAATGTTTGACAGAATATCTGGCGTTTTTCTTGTCGTTGTTGTTTGGAATTGAGATGGCGATCGCTCATTTCTTTTAACTGCTGCTCAAAATCATCAGACAACGTTGCCGACTGCTGTCTTTCTGGCAGTTGTTTTAAGTTAATAAGTTCCTGCTTAATCGCTTCTAATTGTGCTAATGTATGGGCTTCTTCTAAAGCAACTTCATCTCTACCTGGAATTGGCGGAACCCAACCATCAACGACGCTGCAACCGTTCAAAAGACCAGAAAAGGCTTTAATTATTCGTTGTTCACCATTCGGCAGTTCTACTAACAATATTCCATACATTTTGCCCTCAGATGAATAACAGTTATTTTGGGCAAGATGTTGCATTAAATTAAGTGCGATCGCTTCTACTAAAGGTGTACGCGGCAGTTTTAGTAATTTACAACTTTGAGGGCAAAGACCTTCATAGTAATAACTAGGAGATAAACTGCCTATAACAGCATTAGAATTAATCAAATCTGAAAATGGATGCAAAATTACCATAAATTATGTTAACCTCGTTTTCAGGTTCAACCTGAAAACTTATTACCAAAAACTTTGCCTTAATATAATTCCACAATCAAGCTATGGGACGTAGCCGCTACCATGTATTAGGAGAACAGCCACATTTTATTACCTGTACAGTAGTTAATTGGATACCGCTATTCAGTAAAATTGAGTTAGCACAAATTATTTTCGATTCACTTAGTTTTCTACAACGCAAGGAACGTTTGAGGTTATATGGTTATGTACTCATGGAAAACCATCTGCATTTAATAGCCTCAGCTACTAATTTATCCAGAGAAATAGGTAATTTTAAATCCTTTACGGCTCGATCAATTATCGACTGGCTGAAGGAAAAGCAACAAAAACATATATTAGACCAACTAAAATTTTATAAATTACAACACAAAGTAGATCAAGAGTATCAGGTCTGGCAAGAAGGATTTCATCCGCAAGCGATTTTAAATGAACAAATGTTTCAACAAAAGTTAGATTATATTCACAATAATCCGCTTAAGCGTGGTTATGTAGATGATCCTGCTCATTGGCGATATTCTAGTTATCGCAATTATATTGATCAGCCAGGATTGTTGCAAGTAGATGTAATTGATCTTTGAGTTTTCTCGTTACCAGGCTCTAGCCTGGTAACGCTATTGCAGAGGCTCTGCCTCTGGTATAAATGAAGGCAGAGCCTTCAAGAAAGGCATTCCCAGGCTCTAGCCTGGGAACGAGAGGCGGGGGACGAGGGGCGAGGGAGTCTAAAACCGTTCTATCGACTCAAACTTTTTGCCAGCATCAACTTTTGCACCTTCCCCACAAGTGCGAGGTGTCGGAAATATTTTCCCAGGATTTGCTAAACCTTTGGGATTAAAAACTTGTCTTACCCATTGCATTGTTTCTAAATCTGTTTCACTAAACATTTCTGGCATATAACAACGCTTATCCGCGCCAATACCATGTTCCCCAGAAATACTACCGCCGACTTTTACACAAAGTTTAAGAATTTCCCCGCCTAATTCTTCAACTTGTTCTAATGAACCATGCACAGCATTATCATACAGAATTAATGGGTGTAAGTTGCCATCTCCAGCGTGAAACACATTAGCCACATAATAGCCGTGTTTTTTTCCAAGCTCCTCAATTTCTTTCAGTACATAAGGTAATTTTGTACGTGGGATAACTCCATCTTGCACGTAATAATCTGGACTAATTTTACCCATTGCGGCAAAGGCAGCTTTGCGACCTTTCCATAATATTAAACGGGTTTCTGGATCGCTGGCGCTGGTGATTGTCCGTGCGCCGTTATTTGTACAAATTTCTGAAATTAGCTGTTTATTAGTATCTACTTCTACTTGTAAACCGTCGATTTCTACTAGCAAAATCGCACCAGCATCTCTGGGATAACAATTAGTCCCAACTACATCTTCAACAGCATTGATACTGAAGTTATCCATCATTTCGATACCGCCTGGAATAATTCCAGAACTGATAATATCTGAGACAGCACCGCCCGCTTCTTCTACTGTATTAAAATCCGCTAAAATAACACAAATTGATTCTGGAACTTTAACGATTTTTAAAGTAATTTCTGTAGCAACTCCTAATGTACCTTCGGAACCTACAAATATACCTGTTAAATCATAACCCGGCATTTCTGGTAGTTCTCCCCCGATATCAACAATTGAACCATCAGGAGTAACTATTTTTAAACCTAAAACGTGGTTAGTGGTAACACCATATTTTAAGCAATGTACACCACCAGAATTTTCTGCGACATTACCACCAATTGAGCAGATAATTTGACTAGAAGGATCGGGGGCGTAGAAAAAACCAGCACCGCTAACTGCTTGTGTTACCCAGTTATTAATCACTCCTGGTTGGACAACTACGCGCTGATTTT
The DNA here is from genome assembly GCA_049646245.1 of Crinalium sp. Taxonomy (GTDB): domain Bacteria; phylum Cyanobacteriota; class Cyanobacteriia; order Cyanobacteriales; family PCC-9333; genus Crinalium. The sequence goes on from JBARVL010000517.1 coordinate 7,148, forward strand.
CTAAATCAATGCTTAAAATTTTACTCATTAAAGCGGTGACTATTAATACACAGTCTTCTACTGGTAATGCACCGCCAGATAAACCTGTACCAGCACCACGTGCTACCCATCCAACGTTATTGCGATCGCATATCTTCAAAATCTCAGCTACCTGTTCCGTTGTACGCGGTAACACCACCACCGCAGGGCGTTGTCTGTAGCTGGTTAAACCATCGCACTCATAAGTAATTATCTCCTCACGGCGCTGCATCACACTGCGAGTGCCAACTACAGCTTCAAATTGCTTAACAATTGGTTGCCAGTTCCGTTGTTGTACTTTTTCTTCAGTAAGCATAAATAGTTTCCTTAAAATTGGTGTTACATTGAATAATGGAATAGCTGCATCCATCTATATCTTAGGTAATTATTCGGATATTTTTTTAATTAGCAATAAAATCTCCAATTTATAAATATGATAGCTGCTTTAGTTTACTCATCATTAGTGCAAAAATAGACAAATTATCTATTAACTCCACAACAAAAAGTGATTTAACAAACACCTATGACCTTAATCCGTATTGCCAAATCCTGGGAAATTCCAGAAAGCCAAGCAACGCCAGAAGCAGCTTTTTTCAATCGTCGTCGCTTCCTAAAAACATTAATTGGTGCTGGTATTGGTGCATCCCTCTTACCTGTTACTGGCTGTGAAACTAACTCAGAAATACAAACAGGCAGCATATCAGGTACATATCCAGCTTACTCAAATTTAAATATTAATCCCAATTTTGTCAAAGTTGACCGACCAATAACTGAGGAATTTTTATCCTCTAAATACAATAACTTCTATGAATTTGGTGGCACAAAGTCTATTTGGAAAAAAGCTCAAACATTACCTACAGACAACTGGAAAGTAGAAGTTAGTGGTTTAGTCAATAATCCTCGCACTTATGATTTAGATGAGATCCAGAAAAATTTTCCTTTAGAAGAACGTATTTATAGATTTAGATGCGTAGAAGCATGGGCAATGGTAGTGCCTTGGGTAGGTTTTCCCATGAAATTATTGGTGAAAGATGTAGAACCACAATCAAACGCTAAATTTGTGCGGTTTACTTCTTTTTATGAGCCAAAAATTACTACTGGTCCTGGATTTTGGGCTGCTGGCTATCCTTGGCCCTATACGGAAAGTTTACGCCTTGACGAAATGACGAATGATTTGGCATTTTTCGCCACAGGTATTTATGGTCATACCTTACCCAAACAACATGGCGCACCTATTAGGGCAGTAATTCCTTGGAAGTATGGTTATAAAGGTGCAAAATCCATTGTAAAAATTGAATTTGTAGATAAACAACCAGCAACTTTTTGGAATACTCTGGATGCAAATGAATATGATTTTGAGGCAAATGTTAACCCAAATAAGCCTCACCCAAGATGGTCACAAGCAACAGAACGTTTAATGGGTAAAGGACCTAGTTTTAGCTGGGAAAAACGCCCAACACTTCCTTATAACGGTTACGGCGAATATGTGGGAGATCTATATAAGATATAACATACCTTTTCTGAATGTAGAGACGCGAAATTTCGCGTCTCTACTAACGCGCAAATAAGCTGGTACATTTTTAACTCGCAAGAAAGTTATCAAACCCTCTCTCCTCTCTCCTCCCTCCTCCCTCCTCTCTCCTCTCTCCTCTCTCCTCCCTCCTCTCTCCTCTCTCCTCCCTCCTCTCCCCCTAAAATCAATCCCTACCAAGGGGATGGGTATTTCTATTACCTCTGATAAGATAACAGTGCAAACGTGAACCGTAACACTGTAGGGAAACATCGGTGAGAGTCCGAGGCTGTGCCGCAACTGTGAACGAGATTTTAGGTAAAACAGCAGTTATATCTAACTTGTAAGCCAGAATGCCTACCTGTTACTTGCTCACTATACTTCCTGCGTTGCATGGGAACGGAGCTTAATATAATGCCTAATGCTAATTCAATAACTACGACATTGACATCACCTACTGAATCTGTGCAATTGCCACTACCACTACAACGCCCTTTATTATTAATTGGTCATGGCACTAAAGATCAAGATGGACGACAAAGCTTATTAGATTTTGCTAGTGCTTATCAAGCTTTGGACACCTCGCGCCCTGTACTTCCTTGCTTTTTGGAACTTACAGGCCCGACAATTCAGGAAGGTGTAGATCGCTGTATAGAACAAGGCTATACGGAACTTTCAGTATTACCAATTTTATTATTTGCGGCTCGTCACAATAAGTTTGATATTACCAACGAATTAGACAGGGCAAGAGCTAGACATCCTCAGCTTAAGTTTCATTATGGGCGACATTTTGGGATTACTCCTGCAATTATAGATTTGTGGCGATCGCGCCTTTCCCAAATCGACGATCCGTCTTACAATCGTTCTGATACAGTACTACTGTTTGTTGGTCGTGGTTCTAGTGACCCCGACGCTAACGGCGATGTCTACAAACTCGCCCGTATTGTTTGGGAAGGTAGCGGTTATCAGACTGTAGAAACTTGCTTTATCGGCATCACCCACCCTCGCTTAGAAGAAGGTTTCCGCCGCGCCCGACTTTACCAACCTAAACGGATTATTGTTTTACCCTATTTTCTATTTACTGGACTGTTAGTTAAAAAGATTTTTGACACCACTTCACAACAGCAAGAACAATATCCAGATATTTCTCTAACTTGTCTCCCAGAAATGGGTATTCACCCGCTATTATTATCTGTTCTCAGGGAAAGGGAAATTGAAACTCAACTCGGACAAGTCCAGATGAATTGTGAAATGTGCAAATTTAGATTAGCTGCTGCTGGTAGTAGCAATCATAATCATCATAGTCACGATCATACTCCTCACCATAGCCACCATCATGGTAACAGTCACGATCACAGTCATGGTCATTCCCACGAAGCTGTTGATCCTTATGCAGATTTAGAACAATATCATGGCAGAATTTGGCAAGCACCTTAACAATTAACAATTAACAATTATCAATTATCAATGACCCACGCTATGTCTAGGGAATTTACTGTTGGTGAGAAAGTTCGCGTTGTGGCATTACCTCCTTATGTGAAAACGGCTGAACCAATGCCGATGCTACGTCCTCCTGAAGTAATATCTATTGGGGAGGAAGGAGTTGTGATGGATAGGCGACCTGGAGGTTATTGGGGTATCCGTTTTACCAAAGGAGCTTTTTTGCTTGATAGCCAGTATATCGAAGCGATCGCACCAACACCACCAAAAGAGTGAATAAACCCCACTTCTACACAAAAGTAGATGAGAAATAAACATCTTCTAGAAATGCAAATGTAAAGAGGTTGTATACAACCTCTTTACTTATCTAAAAATAAATCGGCAATCAAAGGCAAATGATCTGATCCCACATTTGCTCCAGTTCTAATATTTAACACTTTGATTTCTGGGCTAATTAGAAAATGGTCTATGGGAATTAATAGTAACCAAGATAGCGGTGGCTTAATTGGTGAAAACTTAGCTTCTGTGGGCCAGGTTGGCAAAATACCGAAACCTTGCCTAGCATTACGCAAGCCAGTTTTATTTATAAAGTTTTTGTACGAAGGCGACCACATTGTAGTATTCAAATCTCCAATAATTAATATAGGTTGCTTTAGCTGTTTTACATAACCAGTAATGGCATTTAACTGTTGTTTAGTAGAAAACAACAATTCTGGTCTAATTGGTGGCAGAGGATGAGTAGCAACCAAAGAAATTACTTGTTTATTAATTAAAAAATCTCCCACTACGCTGGCATTATTAGAACTACCTAAAAATTTAATATCCGGCTTTTCTAAAGGACGTTTGCTATAAACTGCAATCCCCATATTATAAGGGTTAGCTCTTCCGACAGCATAAGGAAGAATATCGTTTATGGATTGAAGTTGATTAGCCCAAAACTCATCCAATTCTAAAAACACAGCAATATCTGGTTGCTCTTTTCTTACCAGAGAAATTACTCGCTCATAGTTATTGTTTTTAGTATTGATATTTACTAGCAAAACACGAACTTTATTGGGTGATTGTTGAACAACTATAGATGAAGGAATATACCAATGAATCACATCTCCTAAATTAATAAATATCAAAAACAGAGCTATTATTAATAACGTTTTTTTACGAGTTATAGATAGCAACAAAGCTAAGATTAACGTAACAATTAAATATTGAACCTTAAAATGAGAAGCCAGTTCTAAATAGAAATTCCATACCAATGAACTGCTAATAGAAAGTAAAGTTATTGCTATGACTCCTAAAAGTAATAAAATGGCAACAAGGTTACTTAAGGAATTTTTATATTGTTGTTTAGGAAGCAGACGCATTGGGTGTTGCTTTACGAGCGTTAGTCTAGGGTTTACCAGATAACAATATTAGAGGATTTTCAGAACACTTCAGGGTAGCGCGATCGCGATCTAGATAAATTCAACAAATCTACTTCTTCCTTATCTATCTGGCGTACTTAAGAAAAACTTTTTATTACTACTAATCTGCTATGACTACAAGTATTTTTTACAAAATTTATTAAAATCACTACAATTCGTAAAATATTTATTTTATTTTGCCATTTTTTATTATAAAAAATTCATATTAGTAGCTGGAATTATTCGATAAGCTGAAAGAACTAGAGAAATTATCAATTAGAGGAAAGCTTATGGCAACTATATCTGGAGTCGAACTAAAGAGACCTGTTTGGCAAACCACTGAAATTTTTACTTTAGCTTTTTGGTTAAGTAGTAGCCTAATTTTGGACTTAGTAATTATGCCTAGCCTTTACGCTACAGGCATGATGACGCAAGTAGGATTTGCTACAGCAGGATATTCAATATTTTGGATTTTTAACCGCATTGAGTTAGTCTGTGCAGCTTTAGTATTGACAAGTATCTTAGCAGCCCAAGGCACTCAACAGCCTCGCTTTAAGGAAAACCGTTCAATTATTTTATCCGTTATTCTTTTAGGAATTGCTCTAATTTATACCTATTTTTTCACTCCTGAAATGAGTGCCTTGGGGTTACAGCTAAATTTGTTTGATTCGACTACTGTAATACCTGCCCACATGAACCAAATGCACGTAGGTTATTGGTTCTTAGAAGCTCTCAAGCTGATTGGATGTAGTACTCTCTTAGGCTTATGCTACCGTAATTCAGTTGAATAAACATCTTACAAAAATATTTATACCATTTCTTTGATTGATGTAGAAACGCGCCAATAGCCAAGTTCGCTATTAGCGCGTTTCTTAGCATTTTCCTACTTTTAGTTCAATTTTTGATGAGCAGCCAAAATAATTTTCTCAGTTTCCTCCCAGTTAATACATTTGTCTGTAACTGAAACTCCATACTTTAACTGGTCAAGTTTATGAGGAATCTTTTGATTGCCTTCAGATAAATGAGATTCCAACATCATCCCCACGATGGAACTATTTCCCTCTACTATCTGTTGGACAACATTTTCAAATACCGTACCTTGTAGCTTGTAGTCTTTATTCGTATTGCCGTGACTACAATCAATTACAATTCGTGGCGGTAAATTGGCTTCTTTTAATTTTTCCTCAGCAATTTTAACATTTGCCGCATCAAAATTTGGTTGGCGATCGCCACCTCTTAAGATCACATGACCATAGTCATTGCCTTTGGTTCTAAAAATGCTCACCTGTCCTTGTTGGTTAATTCCTACAAAATTATGAGGTTCCCTAGCAGATTGCAGAGCATTTAAAGCCACTTTCACACTGCCATCAGTACCATTTTTAAAGCCTACAGGCATAGAAAGCCCACTAGCCATTTCTCGGTGAGTTTGTGATTCAGTTGTTCTAGCTCCAATTGCCGACCAAGAAATCAATTCAGCAATATATTGAGGTACAATCGGATCGAGAGCTTCTGTCCCAGCAGGCAATCCAAATTCAGCAATTTTAAGTAGCAAGCTACGTGCAATTAATAAACCTTTTTCTATATGGAAAGAATCATCCATATCAGGATCATTAATTAACCCTTTCCAACCAACAGTAGTGCGGGGCTTTTCAAAGTACACCCTCATTATTAGCAGCAGTTTATCCTTAACCTTCTCTGCCAGCACTTTCAGCCTTTCAGCATATTCTTCGGCTGCTTTAATATCATGGATAGAACAAGGACCAACTACTATAAATTTACGGTTATCCTTAAAGTCTAAAATATCTTCAATTTCTTGCCTGTATTGCAGAACGTTCTTTTCTGCTAAATCCGTTAAAGGCAGTTTTGCCTTAAGGTCATTTGGAGTGATCAAGAGTTGTGAATCTTCGATATGAGTATTAACTAATTTTTCGTGCATGGGAAAAGATTCCTATTGAGTGATGGCGAGCAAAATTAAATTTTAATTGATGTCCTGTCTGCCGGAATAGCCGTAATACTTGTATATTGATTTAGGTATTTTTACTATATACGACGACAAAACCTCCAAAAATTCAACGTGCATTACTTAGAATCATTGTAAAGACGCGCTATAGTACGTCTCTAAATTTTTTATTAGAGAGCTATATTAAAATTATCCGTTCATAAAATTATTATATTAAACAAAAAATTTTTTATAAACCTTCACCGCTTAATTTCAAACCCGCGTAAACCTTCTACCTCATCATACTCAAAAGTAACAGAATTGACGACAGCGCCTAATGGTCCCTGCTTACACCAGCTAATCATCTCTGTCACTGCCTCTGGAGTACCTTCAAAAACTGCTTCCACCCGTTGATCGGGAAGATTTCGCACCCAACCACTAATACCTAGTTGATTAGCTTGATTTACAGTAGAAAAGCGGTATCCAACCCCTTGAACTATTCCAGAAACAAAAACATGGGCGCGAATCGGTGTTGGTTGTGATGATGTCATTAGCTGTTTTTGGCGTTACGGAGATGATTTGCCTCTAAATCCGATTTTGATCGTAGGATATCGAGAGCTAGTTTTAACAATTTTTCCTGAATATGACAACTACGCAACTGTTCAACATCGCTAATGTATTCGTTTTACCCTTCTGGGCGTTAATGATTTTGCTACCCAATTGGGGTGTGACGCGACGGGTAATGCAATCCTTGATCCCATTTGTCGTATTAGCAGGATTGTATTTATATTTCTTTATTAGCGCAATTAACCCTGAATCTGCCCAAGCGTTATCGAATCCTCAACTAGCTGATATTGCTAAATTCTTCGCTGACGAAAAAGCAGCCGCGACTGGCTGGGTTCACTTTTTGGTGATGGATTTATTTGTTGGAAGGTGGATTTATACTGAAGGGCAGCGTACAGGTATCTGGACAACCCATTCTATCTTGCTGTGCTTGTTTGCTGGACCGTTAGGATTGCTGTCTCACATCTTAACCAGTTGGGTATCACAAAGATTTATCTCGGCTAATCAGTCAGAAGCGGTAACTGCTTCATCTGGTACGCCATCGGTATAACTGAAAATTAGATACTGCTGTAGTGGACTAAAAAATTAGGGGTAGCGGGGAGGTGAAATTAGCTTATTACTGATTTTAGCTGTATTTTTTTAATAGTCGCTAATTTTTCCATCTCTGTAACAAATAATGTCTGACCTGCCACCCTTAAATACTGACACCATTTGGGCAATTATCCAAGAAGAAATACAAGATACCACAGTTAACCAAATTATTTGGCACTACTTAGGCTACCGCTATGACGAAACCACCAGTAAATGGGATACTACCAACGTCGCCCCAGAATGGCGGGACGAGTATCCAGAACCACCCGACTTTATTGCCAACCGTCCCCCTACAGTAAAGCTTACTCGTTCTATTCCTCAAGAGAATAAACAATTGCTTAAAGAACAGTTAGGCTTTAAAGGTTATAAAGTAGGGGAGTTTGGGCCAAGGCAAACTCGTCGGGCGACTGTTGCTAATTGGTTGTTAAGCTATATGAAACAAAAGTTACGAAGGTGAAATTAGTTCTTAGATTCAGGATGAGTCACACTGTCACCAATTATAAACTAATGATTAATTGCGATCGCTTACATTGAATATGGATGATCAGAATTTGCCTAATTTAGTTTCCCAGCATAATCAAAATTTTTTAATCAATAACACTAACCTAACCTCCCAATTTTATCCGAGTAAGCCCCGGATATTACTTGAATCCTTTCCTTTAACCCTCAAACAAGGGACAGGGATATATAATTACTCTATAAATTTACTTAAAGCTTTTAATCAATTAAATATATTAGATGTAGGATTACTACTCTTATTTGGAGAGCAAGTAATTCCGCCAATGAGGTTGAAAAATAAAAATACTATAAATCAATTGCAAAGTTATACTAAGCTTTTATCACAAATATCACGAGCTATCAGTAATAATACAGGAATTGGGGAAAAAAATAATATCAAACTTTTGGAGAAACTACAAACATTTAGTCTCACCCAAAACTTATTATTTTTGTTATCGGCTGTAGCAAAAATAGGAGTAATAAATCTCCCCTCTCATTTCAATCCAAGTCTCACGGAAATTTTTTTTAATGGAGAATCTGTCGATTACGACTTTTTGGCGACTAACTCAGTATATATTGTGGATTTGTCTAGACGTAAATTATTGTTTAGAAATTTAATTAATATTAAAAATATCATTAGTTTAAAAAAACCTAATACTAATTATGATATTTTTCACTGCACCCATCTCAGCCCTATTGTTGTACCTGGAATACCCAGAGTTACTACTGTTCACGATATTATTCCTTTGTTAAGACCAGAACTGGTTAACAATGAATTGTTTTTAGTGTTTTCCAAGCTAGTAGAATTAAATTTGCGAGAATCTACTAAAATTATTGCTGTTTCTGAAACAACTAAAAAGGATTTAGTAAATTATTGTGGTGTTCCTGAAGATAGAATTTCTGTGGTTTATGAAGCTGCATCTAGTCAATTTTTACCCATATCAGAAGATCAGGCACTACCAATTCTTCGTTTACTAGGTCTGATAGACTCATCAGGAAAACGCACACCTTATTTTATATTTGTCGGAAATATTGAACCTAAAAAAAATATTAAAAGGTTATTGACAGCATTTAAGGAGTTTGCCTTAAAAGATCAGGTGGGATATAAGCTGGTGATTGTTGGTTCTAAAGCCTGGGGATATGAACCTGTAAAAAATATGATCTCAGAAATGATTGAGTCTAAAATCTTGATTCACCCAGGCTACTTGCCTAGTAGTTATTTGCCTGCCCTCTTGTCTCATGCTAGAGCGTTTATATTTCCTTCTTTAATTGAGGGGTTTGGTTTACCAGTTCTAGAAGCAATGGCGTGTGGATGTCCTGTGATTAGCTCTAAAATTCAAGCTATTAGTGAAGTAGCTGGTGACGCTGCTTTATTAGTAAATCCTCAGTCGGTTGAAGAACTCTGTCAGGCTATTACTGAAACAGCATCAAATGATCAGTTATGCTTGAGTTTGAAAGAAAAAGGTTTGAAACGTAATCAGCTTTTTAGTTGGAAAAAGTGTGCCACCCAAACATTAGATGTTTATGCAGAAGCTTATAATAGCTATTTTAATTGTAAGTGATTTATGTGAAGATATTCATTAACTTGTTATTTACTTTTGAATTTTCGCCTAGCACAATATGACCCAATCTCTTAAAGCTAACTCAAGGTTGTCGCAAGCCCATCGCTACTGGGAGTTACTATACGTTTTAGTAGCACGAAATTTAAAAGTGCGCTACCGAGGGTCTTTTTTGGGCGTTTATTGGTCGCTGCTAAATCCGTTAATTATGACGGGGTTGTATACGGCAATTTTTGGTGCTGCCTTTGCTTCGTATTACAGCAACTCAATTATTAATTATATTTTGGCAGCATTTACCGGATTGATTGTCATCAATTTTTTCTCTGCTTCTACGTCCCAAGCATTGGCGAGTGTAGTAGATAATGGGGCATTATTAAATAAAATTCGCTTGCCCGTAAGTATTTTTCCTTTATCTATGATTGCCGCAAATGTCTTTCAGTTTACAGTGGGAGCATTGCCTTTACTAGCAATAGTCACTTTCATAATTTCCAAAAGTATCTTGAATGTAGTGGCGTTGGTGTTACCTTTGGTAGCTTTATCGCTGGTATGTACAGGAACGGGGTTTATAGTTGGTGCATTATATGTATTTTATAGAGACTTATCATATTTCTATGAGTTGGTGGTTTTTGTGATCTGGCTAAGTAGTCCAATATTTTATCCAGCAGCAATTGTTCCAGCCCAAGTCAAGCCTTTTTTAGCTCTCAATCCGTTATCACCGATAATTGAAAGTTTAAGACAAATTACTTTGTCAGGAAGTTTACCTGATGTCGGCATGGTTTTAGGAGCTTTACTAAGTGGAGTTGTGATTTTTTTCCTGGGTTTGATTTGCTTTGAATGGTTACGACCACAATTTATGGATTTACTGTAGATGGAAGTAATTCGTCTGGATCAAGTTTCACTATGGCGACGGACGCAAGAAGAGTTTTCTTATGATTTGAAGAAAACTTTACTATCGTTTTTAGAGGGTAAATACCGCCAACCTGCAAAGAAGTTAGTATTAGATCAGATTGATCTAGTTGTCAATTCTGGGGAAAAGGTGGGAATTATCGGTTCTAATGGTTCTGGTAAGTCAACCTTGCTCAAGTTGATTTGCGGAATTTTGCATCCCACGAGTGGAACTTTACGGGTAAGAGGAAATATTGCTCCTCTAATTGAGTTGGGGGCGGGATTTGACCCAGAAATTTCGGTAATGGACAATATTATTCTCTATGGGGTGTTGTTGGGTTTTTCTAGATCAGAAATGCTCCAAAGAGCTAGGTTAATTCTGGAGTTTGCGGAGTTAGAAGAATATGAGTTAGTACCAGTGAAGGGTTTGTCTTCGGGGATGGTAGCTCGTTTAGGATTTGCGATCGCGACAGATGTGAAACCTGATATTTTGATTTTAGATGAAGTTTTAGCTGTGGGAGATGAAAGTTTTAAACATAAATCTCAGCAGCGTATAGAAAAATTTTGGAATGATAATGCCACAATTTTAGTCGTGTCCCATGATTTGAATTTTATTAGGGAAGCTTGTAGTCGGGCGCTGTGGTTGAATAAAGGTAAGTTAGTCTTTGAAGGTGCTGCCGCTCAAACTGTGGAATATTATTTAAATTCTATAAAAAACTAGGTAATTTACACAAAACTTACTCGCCGTGAAGACGGGGAGGAGGAGAATTTTATGTTTGATATTTTTTAAGTGGAGCTATTTAGAATTGCTTGATAATTTAAGGCGATCGAATATGCCAATAAATCCTTATAGTTGGATAGATAAATCTTTAGAGACAATTCACAAGGCTGACTGGTATCGGTGTGTACAAACGATTCAAGGCAGACCTGGTGCTATAGTGGAAATGGAAGGGCGATCGCTAATTAATTTTGCGAGTAATGATTATTTAGCTTTAGCTAGTGATGAACGTTTAATTCAAGCTGCTATTGCTGCTACGAAAGAATTTGGTACAGGTAGCACAGGTTCGCGTTTATTAAGTGGGCATCGGGAACTACATCGCCAGTTAGAAAGTGCGATCGCATCACTGAAAAATACAGAAGATGCCTTAGTATTTAGTTCTGGATATTTGGCAAACTTGGGTGCGATCGCATCTTTAGTAGGCAAGCGCGATTTAATACTCTCGGATCAATACAATCACTCTAGTCTCAAAAACGGTGCAATTCTCAGTGGTGCAACAGTTATTGAATACACTCACTGTAATCTTGCAGATCTTAATCATAAATTACAGCAAAACAGACAACAATACCGACGCGGTTTAATTATCACAGATAGCGTTTTCAGTATGGATGGTGACTTATGCCCATTACCAACCATATTAGATCTAGCAGAAAAATTTAACTGTATGCTCATAGTAGATGAAGCTCATGCCACTGGCGTTATGGGAGAAAATGGCGCTGGTGTGGTAGAACATTTCGGCTGTACTCAACGCCCCTTAATTCAAATTGGTACTCTCAGCAAAGCTTTAGGAAGTTTGGGAGGATACGTTGCGGGTGCAGCTAGTTTAATCGACTTTCTCCGCAACCGCGCCCCTAGTTGGATTTATACTACTGCTTTGTCGCCAGCAGATACAGCAGCAGCACTAGCAGCAATTAATATAGTTAAACAAGAACCAGAAAAGCGTAACCAGTTGTGGCGTAATATTAATCACCTTAAACAGTTACTTATAGAACAATTACCAAACTGGGAATTATTACCTTCTGAGTCTCCCATCCTTTGCTTACGCCTTCCTACTCCTGCTGATGCTGTAAAAGTGGGACAACAACTTAAAACAGCAGGGATTTTTGCCCCAGCTATTCGTCCTCCTACTGTTAATACCAGTAGAATTCGCATATCAGTAATGGCGACTCACAAACCAAGTGATTTTGAGCAATTAGTAGAAGCTTTAAGGGGTTTAGGCAGCTAAACAATAAAAAAAAATTTTACCCCCTTCCTGTCAACAGGGAGGAGGTTGGGCAAAGACTATTAGCTAGGTCATTCTCTTTCAACTTGCATAAGTCTTAAAGTTGAAAAAGACTAACGAACTTCATCTCGCTTGTCAACAATAGTTACCAAATCATCCCCATCTCTAATCCCTTCATGCTCAACAGTAGTAGAGGTATGAGTTTCCGAAACTGGGGTAGCGTTTGGTATATCATAAATACCCCATTCTTGAACACCTCGGCGACTCAAAATAGCTTCTGCGCGACGGATATCATCTTCTGTACCGTCTAGCATTACTAAGTAATGTCCTCGGTTGACTCGCTCGTTATAAACCTTCGCCCGCTCTTCTGGAATTCCTAAACCAACCAATGCACCAATAATCCCACCTGCGGCTGCACCTATAGCAGCACCGGAAAGAGTGCTGGCTATAGCTGTTGCTGTGGCTCCAGCTAACATTACAGGACCAACACCTGGAATGGCGATCGCTCCTAAACCTACTAATAACCCAGTTAAGCCGCCTAATGCTCCACCAGTCGTTGCACCAGCCACCGCACCGTCATCTGCTTTATTACCATCAGCATCTTTAACGTCGCTGCCTGCAAACTTACTACTGTCTGCATCTTTGGCAATTACCGAAACTTTTGACATTGGGAAGCCAGCATCTCTCAGTTCACTAAGTGCATCTTGTGCCTCTTGTGAGCTAGAAAATACACCCACTGCACGTTTTTCATAGCCTAAAGCCATATTTTTCTCCTTGCAAAAATTACTTTGCGATAATTTTGGACAAATATTGAGTTTTTTTTTATGGACAATTTATAGCCCTTATCTATTGGATTATTATTTATTTAGCTATTTTATACATCATTCATTAGATGTAATTACATATCTCTATTAAGAAAGATGCTGTAATTCCTACACATGAAAAAGTCTGTCATTTTTAATATATGACAGACTTTTTAGGCTTAACATACTTACTTTTTCAAGCAAGAGAAGTTGGTAAAGAGACACTGTTAGGAAAATCCGAATAATTTTGATATTCCTAAGCAGTCTTGTTGGTTTACTGTGGAGTAGCGGGCGCAACAAGTACTTTCTCAGTATTAACAGCTTTTACACCTTTAATCTGTTTCGCTAAAACATCTATTTGCGCTTTATCAGCCGCCTTGGGAACGGTTCCAGTTATAACCACTACACCTTGATCATTGGCATTTATTGCTAGCTGGGAGCCTCGAATATTAGCCTCTAATTTGCTACGAACTTCACTTTGTAGGTCGGCTGGCGCTCGCTCTGTGTCACCACCAGTAATATTGTTTCGTTGCTCTCTTGCTCGAATGTCAGCATCTAGTTGTTCTCTACGAAGCTTACTTGCAGCATCTTCTTTGGTCTCCTTAACAGATTCGGGGGCGGGAGGTGTAGGGTTTTCTTGGACGGTACCGGGAGCGTCTGCGCTAGTTTGAGAAGCGTTGTTACAAGCAACAGTACTAGCTAATAATAAACTGCTGATTGTTAATGTTATAAATTTGTTCATGTTTTTTTCCTTGGTTAATAAGTTAGGTAAAACAAATTAAAGGTTGTGTTACAGCTAATTACTTTGTGGGATTTTTCTAATTATATATGATAATAGTGGTGATTTTCAAGGCTGGCAACTTATATTTACTGTATCAAGTATGTCAAAAAAATTAACAAGAGCCATCATTCGCTAGGTGGAGAAAAAAGTATTGCTTATTGCTGATGACAAGAAAAAATTGCCTAAAATCAAATAAATAATTTTAACTTATAAATTTAGTAAAACTTATATAAATAAATTTTGCTCATAAAATATGGATAGCGAACAACGATTAGCAAAAATCAAATTTATGATGATTTAATTAATTGTGAAAACAGAGCAAAAAATTTGCTTTTTAACGATGACGCAAGTGCGATCGCTACCTCTACTCTTGATCAATTAGCTAACCTTTAAATCAAAGCACGGACATTGCGAATAATTGGTTCGGTTCTACTACCATAGAGAGATGACTAATACCGTTACTCTCAGACATATAAAGCAGTTAAATTAGGCAAAATTATTTGCTTGCTGGATAAGGGGTTGATTGTGGTGCCAAAATGGTTATTGCCAACGGTAAGTGAAATTCTAGCCCAAAATCAAACGAATCTGGTTGGGCAAATTGTGATGGAGAACAAAAGTCAGCGCGTGACTAATCGTACTGCAAAGGAACAAGAAAAAGCAGAGCGAGAATGGTGTGGTGCGATCGCATCTTTAGAAAAATTGCTTGCTTCAGTGATTAATACTTCTGATTATAACCACGAACCGTCTGTAAACGGATTAGTTTTAGCTGCCCCTGTACCAGTTTTGAGTAATCCGGCGTTAATTTCTCAGTTTAAAACCGGGATTTTTACCGCAGACTCATTTAATCATCTCGCTTTAATGCCCTTTAAACTGCCACCTGCTGCCTCAAGCTGTTGTGAGACAATTAATGCAGCATTAGAGTTACCCTTACTAGCGGCTGATCCATTAACAATGGAACAGTTTTGTGTAGTTTTCACTCGTCAATTTAGCTTAGTGATGGTTTTAGGGGAAGACATCCTTGGAAATCCCGCGTTTCAGTTTTCCTTTGATCCTGAAGATATTTTACCAGTGTGGCGATCGCTACGGGCGCGAATCATACTCACCAATCCACATCAATTACCTCATCTCGATCAGCTTGTGCAGGAGTTTACTCCCATAGCACCTGATTATCGAATTGTAATGGAATTCACTCGCCAACTGCTAAAACATTTACCAGAAGAAATTGCAACTCCTAGTAACTTAACTGGTAAAGTAGGATGCGCTCATGGAGAAACTCCGCAGGAGTATCGGCTAGAAATAAAAAGCAAAGAATTAGAAAATACTATATTCCACTCAGAAAATAATTGGAGTGAGCAATTAACTCAAAACTTTAATCAAAACAGTCCCGATGTAGAACTCTTACAAGCACTTACTCACGAAATTCGTACACCATTAACTACTATTCGTACTCTTACCAAACTACTATTAAAGCGGCGAGAATTAGCACCAGAAGTAATCAAACGTCTGGAAATTATCGACCATGAGTGTACTGAACAAATTAACCGTATGGAGCTAATTTTTTGGGGAGTGGAATTAGCAACATCAACGCCCAAGCAAGCGCCAGTTCACTTAACAACAATTTCTCTAACTCAATTGCTACAGCAAAGCATTCCTCGTTGGCAACAACAAGCCAAACGGCGTAACTTAACCTTAGAAATTGACTTACCCCAAAAGCTGCCAACAGTAATTACTAATCCTGCCATGCTCGATCAGGTACTTACTGGATTAATGGAGAATTTCACCCGCAATCTGCCAGCAGGTGGTCATATTCAAATAGAAGTAACCCCTGCTGGTAATCAGTTAAAATTACAACTCCAGTCTCAATTAGATTTAGATGAGAACTCCAAATCAACAACAGACTCACGGAGAAAATTAATTGGTCAGTTATTGATGTTCCAGCCAGACACTGGTAGTTTGAGTTTGAATATGAACGTAACTAAAAACCTCTTCCAAGCACTCGGAGGTAAGTTAATTGTACGTCAGCGACCTCAACAAGGTGAAGTTTTGACTATTTTTTTACCGCTCAATGTTAGCAATACAGAAGCTATTAGCTGTTAGCCAAAATAACAATTTATAGTCTATAAACAAAGTTGTTTTAAGATAGTTTTAACCACACAGGACTTACGCAGATACACTAAATACAGGGGCAACCACAGGGGGATTGCCCCTACAGATGGTGTTTATTTTCATAATTTGCGTAAGTCCTGCCACAGATAAACACAGATGAACACAGATGTTTAGTCTACCTATGATATAGGCAGGTTTTGTTTGTATAGCCATAGGCATCAACCTGTCGGTTAAAAAAACGGCTTTAGTATCATTAGCTTGCGTTAATTAAGTGTAAGGGAAAAAGCCGTTAACTTCTCTCTCCCCTGCTTCCTCTGCCCCCCTGCCCCTCTGCCCCTCTGCCCCTCCTACGCCTTCGGCATCAAACTTGTCAGGCTTGAGACAACAGCAATCAACTCACTTGGTTCAATAGGCTTACTCACGTGCATCTGATAACCCGATAAAAGAGCGCGTTTACGATCTTCTGCTCTAGCATAA
>JBARVL010000518.1:0-2464 GCA_049646245.1 Crinalium sp.
TAGCAGACGCAATTGTAGTTTTAGGCGGTGGTACTAAACCTGCTGTTGCACCGCGCCCAACTGTAGATTTAAGTGAAGGAGGCGATCGCGTTTTTTATGGCGCACAGCTATACCGTGAAGGCAAAGCGCCTTGGGTAATTTCTAGTGGTGGGCGGGTTGACTGGCGGGGCGGTGGATCGCCAGAATCAGGCGATATGGCTGTAATTTTACAAACATTAGGGGTTCCTAAATCTGCGATTCTGCAAGATCCTAACTCACTCAATACTTACGAAAATGCCGTAAATGTGAGAGCTATTCTTAACGCTTATAATCTCAACAAAGTGTTATTGGTGACATCGGCTTGGCATATGCCGCGATCGCTTGCTATTTTCAAACGTCAAAAAATTGATGCTATACCTGCACCTACAGACTTTTTAGTTACTCAGCAAGAAATTCAGGAACCAGACAGCAGCAGCGAAGCTTTCATTCTCAATTTACTACCTGATGTTGAAAAGTTAGAAAAGTCAACCAAAGCAATAAAAGAATACATTGGTATATTTATTTATCGTCTGCGGGGTTGGGCTTAATTTTTCGGCAATATTCTTGCGCTTCTTGTTCAAGCTGTCGAATTACACGATTCCATTCTATCAGTTGACGATTACGATCTTGCTGTTGTTCGTCAGTGGGATTACGAGAATCTTGTATTTCTCGGCTGGGGTAAATTTGATTTTGATTCAGCCACTCTCTACAAGAAATTTGCCACAAATATTTGTGATCGTGACGTTCACCACCTAGACAGCGCAAACGCTTAATTGATAGGTTATATCCAAACAGAATTGACTCTGTTTCAGGATTTTTAGGTATTAAACGAGTTTCGCTACCTCTTCCGCGAAAAATTTCGATCACAAACCAATCTCCAAAATCAAATATACAAACTTCTGAAGGTTCGCTGCCATCATCTATTAAAATACTGACATCTTGCCTATTTAGATAGCTATCTAAAATCTTGACTGAATTTTGAGGAAAAAGAATGCGGAGACGCTGAAAGCGAGTCCTATAATCCGCCCAAAACTTTCGACGCGATTTCAGTTGTTTAGAATCAGGGCTTTCACTATCAAATGTTTCTAACAACCGACCGACTAAATTATCAAAATCTTGATAGTTAACTGCCCCTATCCACTTACGCAAAGCTGACTTAGCAAATAGAGAAAGCTGATTCCAGCGAGAATTTGTGACTCTAGGACTATAATTTTCTTCTAGCCACGTTACCAGTTGTTTTAACTTTCCCCCTAATTCTGGTGAAATTTTATTAAGTAAATATTCCACTGCGGAAAGCTGCTGTTCTACTGACATTTGATTCAGACAACGTAGCAACCATTCTGTCTCTGTATAATTAATATTCGATTGAGCAAAAAATAGCTCATCAAAATGATTCAATGCTTCTGTAGCTACAGGAATCCAAGTAGGTAATTGAGCTTCTTGTAAAAGCTGTTGTGGTAGCAGTAAATTTGTATAACATCGTTTAGCTAATGCTTTAGCGGCGTGAGGCTGTTTGATAATATTAATAATTTGGATAGTCAGACTATTAGATTCAATATTGCTTGGGAAGGTATCAACTAAAGAATCAGCAATTGCTGTTTCTTTCTGACCGCTATAATAAAGCGCGACACGCCAACTTAACTTTTGTAAAAGCCAAGAATTTTTGTTAGCTGCTTGCCAAATAGCTTGAGATGAAGCTATCCGCAAATCTGGATTTTGAGCATCCCAAGTCTTTTTATGATAAAGACAATAAACCCATTCTAGTACACTTACTTTCTCAATTTTATTGCTTTGAATATCTGAGATTATTTCTGCAAGAGAGCGAGGTTTACTTATTGACAGTCTAGGAATATTTGCAGGAAATTGAGAGCGCCCTTTTTTTTCTATACCTTCAGATAGTTTAATTAATTCTGTTGGTTGATAACTAGGAGGTTGTGAGGGATTAAGATGTAGTTGACGAAACCGAAAATTCATGGTTGACTCTCTGGCGATCGCGTTTTTGGGAACCATTTACTAAAATCTTCACGTTTAAACTGAAAGCGGAAAACTACCTTGCGATCGCTCGGATTATCAATTTTTTGATTAGCATCAATTTCACCTCTTCCTGCTGCTAATATCTTATCTCTCAATTGCAATTTAGTCTTGAAATTTAGCTGATTAGAAAAAATGTAATCAGAAACAGACAAAGCTCGTCGCAAACTCAATTCTAGATTAATTTTATCTGAACCTTCAGAGCTAGTATGACCTTCAATTATAATTCTAGTAATCTGCTCATCAAATTTTTTATTAGAGAAAATCACCTGGCTATACACAGGGATAAATGATTGCAAAAACATTTTTCCTTCCGGTTTTAGTTCCGCGCTTCCCTCATCAAATAACAAACGTTCCGCAATACTTACCTCACCTGTTTTTGGATCGACTATAAATACTCCCTTACCGCCTACAT
>JBARVL010000519.1:0-7417 GCA_049646245.1 Crinalium sp.
GAAATAGGGAGTGGCTTTTGCTTACATTTTTATCTATCGCTGGAGACAGGTCGCCATATCCAAAACGTTTGGGTAATAATTTACGCCTTTTTTTATTCTCGGTAGAAGAAAACCTGGAATCCTTATACTGAGGGACTTATACCAACTAAGCTACGTTTCAACCTTTCTTTCAGTTTGCGATCACTAAACCGCCCATTAGGAAAGCTTCTCACCATTTGATTTATATTTTTATCTCATCAGAGTGATAAAAGAGGGGTATAACGAAATTTACTGCATACTTAATTTTCTAAAATGATCCAAAATGTACTCATCAAGACTTCTTTTGGCGTTTTGATATCTTGATAAGGAGCCACCAAAAAGACCGGCAGCTAAAGGCGACCAATTACTACTATTATTTTCAACATTGCTATTCTTATCAACTTCTAATTTGACTTGATCTCCGATATACAAATCATACTTTATATTCTGTATGAAACGTCCCGGCGATCCCCAACCGTTATTTCCTTGCTGTAAAAGTAAGTCAGTCTGTACTAAAGCAAATAAATACTCAAATCGATCAAAATATCTTTGGTATTGAGTCTCATCTGGCAATAACTCTTTTAAAGGGGTTCTCAAGAATTCACTAAGATGATTACTTAATGGTGTATAATTTTGCTCTTTACCGGGCAGCATTTTTTGGACATTTGCTTCCATGACTTTCCATGAATAAAGAGAAAGTACTACAGGCTGAGTTTCAAGTCCATTTCTAATTTCTGGTTCAAGCAGCAAAGCGGCAAAAGTTTGGTAGTTTCCCGCCACTAAGGAAGCAATACCTCCTGCATATAGAAGTAACAGTGCGGGATAATAATTTAATTTTACCCATACATTATCATTTAGGGTATTAGGGTGAGATTTAGGAGGGAGAGAAAGTCTTTGAAGAGCCTTTACCCATAGCGACTCATTGTTTTTTTCTCCCCAATAGCAACCAGTAATCATTATACTTAAAAGTATTTCTGTGAGAGTTTCATAACGTTTTAATCTACCTACAAGTTCATTGACATTAAAGGTAGCAATATCAGGGAATTTTTCAATAGATATTTCGTTGTAAACTTTCTCTACTTCCTGCATTACTAAATCGTGCAACCGAACTCGGTGATGCTCGTCAACAACGTATCTTTTAACCGTGAAAACGGCAACTTTTGCAGATAAAGGATGAGGTTTATTAATCTCTTCTAATGCCAGAACTTTTTCTTCTAACTCCTGGAAAAAAGAGTCAGCGTCTTGGATTTGAACAAATACTCCTTTTCTCTTCTCAAGTAGTTTTTTTGCTACTCCTTGTGGCTCTTTCCTAGCAGCCCAGAAAGTTGTGAATCTGCGGTTTGGGCAACCCTCTATTGTTCTCCACAGCGCCGTATCCCATTCTGCTGACCATCCACACGTAATTAGCCCAAATTCATCGAAAATTCGACCCAGTAAATTAATGAAACGCTGATCGTATTGGTCAAGCTCGCTCGGAGTGTTTTTGATACGAGTGTCGAGGTAGTCGCCATGTATTTTAATAATCGAGCATTTTGTATGTGCAAGAGGCATCGCGCCGTCTACTGCGTCTGGTGTGCTAATGACGGTGGGATAAACCCCAGCAGCTTCCAAAGCCTTTTCCAGTAAGCGGTCAAAGTTGGTTGTCACAATAATTCGGATATATCCATTAACAACCAAGTTAGCTATGGCCTTATGTGCTGCCGTTGGCACTTTCAACTCTTGTTCGCGTTCTTCTTCTGTGGGTTCAAAGTACCTCTTTAGTAGTTGGCTACGTTCAGCGGGTGATTGTCCGATCGCATGTAGCAGCTTTGCATAGTCAGGTTCGGCTTGATATTTGCTTCTGTACCAAGCCTCTGGGTCTGGGTCACAGGTTTCCTTACTAAGAAGAGCGAGTTTTTGTATCAAGTCTAAAACTACCTCCCATCCAGTCGGAATTCCGGCAGTTCTTGACACTCCAGAACCAAGCAGCAACCCATAGACACCAGGGTTGGAGTGAACAGATAATGCTAACGATAGTATTGGGTCAATCACACTACTGCCTCCACAAACTTCTGTGAGCTAACACACACTTTTTCAAGTGTACAAACATTTCACGCTTGCCAAGGAAGGGGCAATCTACTGGAAACTTGAAATATTGGCAGATCGCTATGGCAGAAAAGTAGCAGAAGTTAGGCTGACTAATGGCACCCTAGCGATCTTCTGTCACTTTCAGCAGAGTAAACCCTGAAACCCTTGAATGGAGAGGATTCTATTAAAAACACTACGTTTAGCTATTTCTATCAGTTTGCCCTCGCTCAATAGTTGATCAGGAAAAGCTTTTACACTTTTGTTTTTCTTTTGCTGCCATCAGAGTGACAGAAGCTGTTTACGGACGCGATCGCTTCCGTTATGGATGGAAGAAACAAAAAAGATGCACCAAAAAAACTACACTCTTATTGTGTCCTGACAGTTAAGACCGATCCCTCAATGGTGCTTGCTCACCCGAACAGAAGCTTGGTTCTGGGTTGAGACGGTTATGACATTGGTGAAATGGCTGCTGCCATTATCCCGTGCGTGGAGACTGTATTCATCCGTCAACCCAGGTCAGGGCGCACTTCCAATTGCTAGTATGACTCCGCATTCGGAGGGAGCCTTTGATGATGAAAACACCAAATGCCCTTGTAATCGCATCACTGGTGGTAAAGTTAAAAGTTCTCAAACTCGCTTGGTGGTTAACCCTGCTGCCAATGCTTTCCGAATAGCAGCACAAACAGCGGGCAAGAGCAATTCTGCCTTGGGTGCTTTCTATCGTCGCTTACGTTCTCGGCTTGGCACACCCAAAGCTATCACTGCTACTGCTCATAAGCTAGCACGAATTTTTTACCGACTTTGGACAACTGGAGGTAACTATCAAGATCTTGGCATGGATTATTATGAACAACGTTACCAACAACGAGTTATCAATAACCTACAAAAAAAGGCTCTTGTCACTATTTTTTATCGGAGATAGACAGAATATGGTTTCATTAGCTTGTACTATCAGTGGTCATGCCCACTGTGAATGCGACAGGAATAGGACGCATTGTTTACTAAACCCAAAATGACTTGATATCGTTGGCTACGATGGAGTATCTACTTTCGGTTGGCTTAGATTTCAAGGTGTCTTGGAGGGTACTACAGACGCTCAAAGAGAAAGCACCAAAATTTTTCCAGCAGGAGCAATTGAAGCAGTTTATGTTGTTGCGGGAAGCGGTTACGCAGTCGCTAGAGCTTGTGGAGTTTGACTTGAAGAGGGCGATCTCGTCTCTGCGTGAAGGTCAGCCAGTGATTCCTGTGTGGTTAGATGCGATTCATCAACGGTTGACAATGAGGTTGAAAGAGTGGTTTGACCTTACAGAGACAGGAAATGAGCGAAAAATCAGATGATTTGATGAGCGTAGAGGAAGTTGTTGAGTATTTGGAAATATCTCGACCTTCAGTCTACAAACTCACTCGTGAAGGCAAGATCCCCTATCAGAAAGTAGGGCGGCACTTAGAGTTTCGTAAAGAGGATATCTACAGATGGCGGGACGCGAAGAATTTGGAACGAACCCGTCAACCAAAGCCGGAAGATATTAAGCAGCAAGTAGTTAAAGCGATCAAACTCTGTAAACCCCTCAAAGAGGTACATCTTGATGATGGGACAATTCTTTTGATACCGCGTTCCGCTTGGGTTGCTGTTGGTGATTATGTAGGACTCACTGAGGATAGTGCTTGGGTTATTTGTAAAAATGGTCAAACCCAAATTTTCCCTTCCTACGCGGCACGCGAACAACTGCGGGTGGGTGGCTTAGATCTAGAGTTCCTGATTAAGGAAATCACTGAACCAGAAGAGTTTGCTGCCTATCAATCACTAACCCAGTTCCACTATCGAAATCGCACACTTTACGGTCGAACTTCACCACTGATCGTACGCAACTTTCATCCAATTTACCCCAAGGTAATTGGATACATTGAACTTACGAGTTCGTTCTACATGAACAAGACTCGTAATGCGATCTTAAACGCTCCATTTCGAGCCAATAACATTTCCTGGGAGATATGGGATAAGAAAACACAGCGAGCATACATCCACATAATTGCTCGTATTGCGCGTTGTGTTGTCTATCCAGAGTTTCGCGGTTTAGGCTTAGGACAACTACTAATTAAACACGCTGCGGAATTTGCCAGCGATCGCTGGCAGGTAGCAGGATTGAAACCTTACTTTTTAGAAGTTTCGGCAGATATGCTGAAATTCGTTCCCTTTGCCGAGAAAGCTGGCATGGTTTTTATCGGGGAAACAGAGGGCAATCTGAAACGGGTAGCAACAGACATGGCGTACTTGCTTCGGAATAGGGAGCGAGTGCAAAAAGGTGAAATTCTGAAAAAAGAAGATACTTTGGGAATTGTGGATAAGCAAATCTCTCGGATGAAAGGGGCTATCCGTTTGATGGAACAGGAAAATTGGAGCGCAGAGGAGCTAGTAGCCCGACTAGATAAGCTTTCTCGCACAAATGTATTAAAGGACTTCAATCTTTTTTACGATATTGTTAGCCTTCCGAAGCCAACCTACTTACAGGGATTAATTCCAGAAGCAGAAAATTTTTTACGAGAGAGAGTTGCGGAACTTGCACCAAAAAACGGTCACATTTCTGCTCCCTTGGGGGTGGAGCCACTCAGAGAGCCAGTATTCGTCAAAAAAATATCACTAACTTACCAATCCCGTGTGCGCCGCACCCAACAAACTCACGCAATTCAGCAAGCTTTTGGTATCTCACCTGACGATATATCTCACAAAGTGGTGCATAATCTGTCTTTAACACTGAAGCCTGGTGAAGTTGTTCTTCTTACTGGCCCTTCTGGCTGTGGCAAGACAACACTCTTGCATCTTCTGTCTCAGACAGAACACGTTGGATTAGACGGAGATGTTCTTTTACCGGATAACTACCGTCCAGGTTTTTTTACACCTATCACGTCTCAGAAAGCGTTGATTGAGCTACTAAGCAAGCGGGACATTCGAGATGCGCTCCACTTGATGGGACTTGTCGGTCTATCAGATGCATTTGTTTATCTCAAACGCTTCGATGAATTAAGTAATGGTCAGCAGTACCGAGCGAAACTGGCTCAACTAATTGATAGCGGTTGTAATATCTGGCTAGCCGATGAATTCTGTGCCAATCTTGACCCGGTCACAGCCAATGTTGTGGCTGAACGTTTGCAGAAGATCGCACGGCAATTACAGGCTGTGCTAGTTGTAGCCTCATCTCAACCAGAGATATTTGCAGCAGCACTGTGCCCGACTCAAGTTGTTCATCTAACTACAGCTTGGGAGCATCGGGTAATGTCTGGATCTGAATTTATTGACTCTTTTTCAATTCGTCGCAAGACTTTTACCGCACCGACGATGAGCATATCTGCTGAATATCTACCAGCTATCCGCTCAGGGCGTAAATGTACCACCATTCGCAAAGGTCGTCTATCGGTTACCACAGGAATGCTTCTCCTAGCGGCTAGAAATACAGACTTTGTATCTGTAAATGTCACGGCTAGTAGGGTAACTCGCTTTAACTGTCTTACAGAAGAGGATGCAAAGAATGATGGTTTCAGCAGTTTAAGCGAGTTGGAAAAAGCACTACTTAAGCATTATCCAGGTTTTAGTGTTAAGAGTTTGGTAACAATTGTTTCTTTTGAGACAAATTGTCGTTTTGTTGTTTGAAAAATTTCTGTTAAATTTGGGGATTTTTTATTTCTAGGAATATCCATATATTTCTGGATCTAGCTATAAATCTGATATTTAGCTTTGCGGACTTTATTAAGTTACGTTCCTGATGCTGGCAGTTTTGATACTCTTTGCTAACACGACAATAGAAACCACCGACATATGAACAGACTGAAAGCGGCTCAGTGGGGTAATTAATGTGCGAAAGCTTCTAGCTTTTACGTGGCGCTTGGTTGCAGCCTTGCTACTTTTACCCCTAGCTGGCGCTTTCAAGGGCTGGCAACTTTCTGTGAAATTACTTGACTGACTTATCGCTTTCTGCAGATATCCTGTTGAGGGCATACTCGGCGGCGGTCCGAAGCTCGTTTCTAGCTTCCCAAAATTCCTTACCTGGAACCTCATAAACCTCATGGAGAGCAGCAAGGGCATTTTCGTCTTGCACATCGAAGTATCCCCCTAAATCAATTGCGGTTCTCCCATAGGTTATATTGTTTTCCTCCTTAATTGTATTGGTGAGAGTGGGAACAGCGGAAGCTGCTGCTGAACCAATTCTTCCTAAAGCCCAAGCAGTAAACCAACGAACGTCGTAATCCTCACTTTTGTTCTCAAGTGTTTTGATAAAGGAAAGGATCACAGATTCGTCTACCGAACCGATTCTTCCTATAGCCCAAACAGTACGCGAACGAACATCCTTATTTTCATTCTTATTCTCAAACACTTGGAATAGGGCATGACGGCTCATAAATAGTTTTCTGTTCCTGCTTCCAATCCTCTAAACAACTTGGACACCAAGCACGATAATTCCTAAATAGCTCCTTATCTGAAATCATGCCCTTCCAGCTTAAAAGAGTCAAAAAGCGTAAATCCTGACGCAAAGTTAACTCTTCTAGTACACTTACTAATTGCTCCGTCATTTCTCGCATTCCGTTGATGGCTGGTTTAGCATCCGTATTTTTCAATAAGTGACTAAGATTTTTGGACAGTAGCTGAGATTTATCCTGATCTTTCAAGATAAGTGGCGCAATTTCTCCCATAATCAGCTTATGAAACTTTAAACGACGCTCGTGCGCCAAACGATTGAAATAGGTACTTAAACTTTCTGTGTAGGAAGTTCCCACCGCAACAGGTTCCAGACAAAATAACCGACTTCGTGGGGGGATTTTTAGAGGTTTTAGATTCCAACGCTCTAAGTAAATACTCATCCCTCTTGGATTAACCTAAATGTTGGCGCTTTAGTTCTAAAAGGCAAATTTCAAGAATTAGTTACCGATTCACCCTTAATCTCGATGCCGTAATTAATAAACAGATCAGAAACAGAGATCCCCAAAGCTGCCGCTAACTTGACAATATTTTTTAACGAAGGGTTACGCTCTCCGTTTTCGATACTTGAGATGTAGTTGCGATGAAGCCCTGACCTTTCAGCCAGTACCTCTTGAGACAAATCTAGCTCTCGCCTGCGCCGCCTAATCGCTTTGCCAAAGCGGTACTCAATACTGGGATTTATCTGTGTCACAAAACAATAGTGAACGAGTACCGCAGTTAAATCCATATATTATCAGTTAACTTTTGCACACTATAAGTGTTATAAGTAAAAGTAGTACGTCATCAGACAAGCAAGTTCCTAACTTGATCGCCTCATTTTTATAGATTGATAAATAAAGTGCTGGGTAACAGATATATGAA
>JBARVL010000520.1:0-7818 GCA_049646245.1 Crinalium sp.
AATCATCTTTCCCAATCTCAGAGAGAGCAGCTAATTAAAACGCTAAAAGAGCATAAAAACCCTTATGTAAGAGAAAAAGTTTTGATCATATTGTTGATCAACGATGGAAAGACTTACCAAGAAATTAGTGGATTTTTAGATATTGCATATCCAACAGTAGCATATTGGGCGGTTCATGGCGACCCAGATAATTTAGATAGCTTTTTAGATGGAAGGAGAGAAGGTAATTTTAGTAAAATTACCCAAGAATATGAAAATTTATTATTAGAAGTTGTTGAAAAAGAGCCAGCAGAATATGGATATGAATTCGGGAGATGGACAGCAGCAAGACTAGCAACATACCTCGAAAAAGCAACAGAAATTAAGTTAAGTGGGTCTCAAGTGAGGAGAAGATTAGAAAGAAAAAAGTACGTTTACCTGTGGGCAAAATACAGCCTAGAGGACAAACAAAATCCTGAAAAGCGTAAAGTATTTAAAGAAAAATTAGCGGAATATTTAAAAATAACGCTCGCCACTCCAGATCGTTTGCAGGTATGGTTCTGGGACGAAAGCGGTTTTAGTTTAAGAGTGATAAGAAGAAAAACATGGGGGAGGAAAGGTCAGAGGAAGAAAGTGACGGGGCAAAGAAGAAGAGGAAGAGTAAATATTATGGGAGGATTGCGCTATCACGACAAAAAAAGAATTAATTTTGTCATAAAAAAAGGAAATGCGGATATTTTTTATGAACAGATAAAACTCTTAAATCTTTTTTTACTAGAAGAATGGATTGAGCAAGGTAAGCAAGGCGAAGATTTTACCAAATGTTCAGCAAAAATAGTTATTATTTTAGATAACGCCAGCTTTCACAAAAGAAAAGATATCTTAGAGAAAATTGCTTCAGAAATGCCTAACATTATTTTAGAATTTTTACCGCCATATAGTCCAGATTATAATTTGATTGAATTAGTTTGGCATTCAGCAAAAGAATATATAGCTCATCGACTATTCGAGTCAGTGGAACAGCTAGAAGAGTTATTGAATAAATTGTTAAATGAAGGAGGTCTTGTTATTAAGTGGGAACGCAAGATTAAAAATAAAGGTAATGCTGTTTATTAAATTTAGCTGCGTAGCAGCTTAGAACAGGTTGATGGTACTTTTGCTTATCCTTGGTGGATTTTATGGCCACAATTTCAGCAACGTATATGTAAATTTGTGAATTCGCATCAGTATATTGTTGTCGCAGACATTGCAAACTATTTTGACTGTATTCCATTACCGTCACTTCGCAACGCTTTAGCATCCTATGGGAAGTTTAGCGAAAATCTTCTCAATTTTTTGTTCTACTTACTTGACGCATTTTCCTGGCGACCCTACTATATGCCGCACTCTGGTGTTGGATTACCCCAAATCAATTTCGATGCTCCACGCTTATTAGCCCATACTTACTTATTCAAACTTGATGAAGAATTAGCGAAATCTACAAATGGAGACTTTGTTCGATGGATGGATGATATCGATGCAGGTGTTGATTCACGTGAAGAGGGGAAACGACTATTACGAAACTTGGATAACGTTCTCAGCAGCCAGGGACTTCGATTAAATGCTAGCAAAAGCAAAATTTTATTTGCACAGGATGCTGTTGCACACTTTTGGATTCAAGAAAATCGCGCACTAACAATTATTGAAAACAGTATAAAGCAGGATATTGGAAGCCAATCTATACAAGCCTATCGAAAAGAGCTACTCAAAAAAAGATTTAGAAAATTTAATAAAAAGTCAAGAACTGGACAATGGGATAAAGTATTCAAACGCTATTTCAATCTTTTTGGACTTATTAAAGATAGTTATCTTGAAAATCATTTAAAAATCATTCTTGCAGAAACTTTTAGTCTTCGAGGCGCAGCCTTTACTTATCTTGTCCGGTTAGGTATTACTTCAAAACGATTAGACATAATTGAAAACTTTCTCTTGTCTGGTAATTGTGAAGACGATGTTTCTCTCTTTGAAGCTGTTCAGTGCTTCATAAGGTGGGAAACTCCAGCTACAGGTAATCTTGTTCAAAGGATGGTAAACATTGCAAACAATATTGCAAAGAAAAATGGCTTGTATTCATGTTCAGGGATAACTGCGGCTATCTGGGTATTAGCAAAATATGGTTCAAGAGCAGATTTGATGTCTTTAATCGCTTCATCTAAAGGTATTTGGGAGAAATCTGCCTGGGCTGCTAGACAAGTTGCGGCAGTAACACCACTTCTTGTCGAACAAGATTGCCTTTTTATTACTGAACAGATTACTCAAAATGGTTTGCTACAAGCTTTGCAAGTTTTGGCACATATTTCCAGCCTTAAAAGGCTAACGAGGTTAGATGACCAGTTGAGTAGCTACTTAAAGCATCAACCCTCGCACAGCGTTCCCTATTACTCTCTTCCAAAGGTTATTCTTGCCATAACCTTGTTTCAAGGCCAGTTAGCTCCTATCCATAAAAAAGATTTGCGTAACAAACTATTAACATTGATTACAGATCGTCGATATAAGTACTTAATTAATCAACTGCCATGATTTCAAGTTCATCGTAAGCAACTGAAGCTAATTTTTGATATACAGCTAATTTTCCAAATTTCGTAAGACAGCGATCACACCTGCCATTTTCCCAAAGTACACGCATAGTGTGATCGCACCTTATAGATTGCTAGTTCAATCCCCTAGAGCGTTACTAGATAATTTTTATTTGCATATTTCAATCCCTTAAAGGGATTACAGGTAATTTTAGTCAACTCTGTGCCAATAGTAGCCGATTCTCACCCCTGTCTTGATGGCAAGGATCGAATCAAGCGCCAACTCTTACACTTATACTCAAGCAGTCGGGCATTGTCGGAAATTGACTGGCAAAGAAAAAGGAGCATCGCCGTGAAGGAGTAACTTTATGTTCTTTGTCAATTTCTCCATTAAGCTGTTAAATAATGGGTTAATGGTTACCTCTAACATTTCCTATCTGTTGCGTGATGTCGATTTTGCCCATCGAGTACGTGAATTGCTGCCTATTAGCAAAGAAACTTTAGCATTTTTATTACAGATAGGTGCATTAACGTTAGATGATGAAGCTGGACTGAGGCCTACCGATTACAAAAGAAAATTACCTGAGAGCCAAAAACAGAATTCTATTAAAGACTTTTACAATAAAGCAGAATTATTAGGTAAATGGTTTGCTCGAGCAGGTAATGTAGCTACAATATACGCTTTGTGGGGAATAAAACCCTAGCTATCCCAAGCACTATGCAAATTTGCGATATCATCCTCTATTCAAAGACTGGCGAACGACGTACTATACACTTTAAAATAGGTAAAGTCAACCTCATTACAGGAGACTCAAGAACAGGTAAGTCAGCACTAATTGAGATCGTAGATTATTGCCTAGGTCGGAGTAGTTGTAATATTCCAGTCGGCCCCATTCGTGATGCAGTAGCTTGGTATGCTTTAAAGTTGCAATTCCCGACAGGTCAACTTTTTGTTGCTCGTCAGACTCCACCTCCTCACAAAAATTTAACTAATGCAGCCTTTCTTTTAGAGGCAGCAGAGGTAGAAATTCCTGAAGAAATTTCTAAGCAGAACACTACATCTGAAGCAGTTGGAACTTATATCAACAACAAACTTGGGATTTCCCCTAATTTAAATACTCCTCCATTACGGCAAACTCGACCTTCGTTAGAAGCGAATTTTCGACACGCACTTTTTCTCTGCTTTCAAAGTCAAAACGATCTGACATCAAGAGACCAACTGTTTCACCGCCAAAGCGAAGGAAACAACCAAATCCTACTCGCCCTTAAAGACTACCTTATTTTTTAGGCGCGATCAGAGAAGATGCCTTGGCTCTTGAACAAGAATTAGCCATGCTCAGGCGGGAGTTAAAGGCCGCTCAACGTAATTTAACGGAAACTGAATCTATTCGTGGAGATGGGGTTAGAAATGCAGTTCAGCTAGTATCTCAAGCAATAGAAGTGGGTTTACTTGATAGTCAAGATATTCCTGATAATTTTGATAATTTAACTCGGCTTCTACAGCAAGCAGGTCAAGGGACTCCTTCTGATATTATTTCCTTTCAGGAAAACGACTCATCCAACTTAGATCGACTTGAAGAACTACAAAGACGAGCTAGAGAATTGAAAGAAGAGCTAGTTCTTAAAAAGAGCCAAATTAGCAAAGCTGAAACGTTTGCTCAGGAAGCAGAGGGTTACTCTGTAGCTGTAAGTCAGCAACAATCAAGATTAGAATCTATTGGCTTGTTTAATAATCTACTACAAAGTAACTCGCATAACGCATCAGCTTGTCCACTATGTTCGCACCAACTGACTGAACCAATTCCTAAAGCTGAAGCTATCAAACATTCCCTAAGAAAAATTCAGCAAGAGCTTGATTCGGTTGAGCGAGACAAACCTCGCCTACGCGAGTATATTAAAGAGCTTCAAAATGAACTAAAAACCATAAAACAGGCACTACAAAATACCAACCGAGAGATTCAGGGTATTTTAGCAGAACAAGATGCTCAACAAAACTTACCAAGACAATTGTTTGAGCAACTAGCCAATCGTAGTCGGGTAGAAGGTCGGATTAGTTTATGGTTAGAGAATGTTATATTTACTGATGAAAATATTGAGTTGAAAAATCGAATTACTCAACTAGAGAATCGAATAGAAGAAATAGAAGCATTACTGAAACCAGAAGAAAAACAAGACAGATTGGTTTCTGCTTTAAATAGAATCTCTTTACAAATGACTCAATGGGCAGGAGAATTACAACTTGAACACGCAGATGGTCAAACTCCTGTTACCTTAAATTTGAGTCGCGGTACTGTTATTGTTGATAGTCCTCAACGTCCTATTCCACTCAATCAAATTGGTAGCGCAGAAAACTGGCTTGGGTATCATCTCATTGCTCACTTTGCATTACATAAATACTTTCTAGATAATAGCCGTCCTACACCTCGTTTCCTATTTTTAGATCAACCAACACAAGTTTACTTTCCAGATATTTCTGAAAATGATAATGCCGCCACTAGAGAAGTTTATGGCTCGTTTGAGTCAACAGGTTCAATTGAAATATTGAACAATCAAGACAAAGAATCTATAAGACGAGTTTTCAATTTCATATTTAATACAGTGGAAAAACTAGCTCCAAACTTCCAAGTTATTGTTACAGATCATGCAAACCTTGTTGATGACGATCGTTTTCAAGATGCAATTGTTGAGATCTGGAGAGAAGGGAGAAAGCTTGTACCCTTAGATTGGCTAGAAGGTCGGTAATAATTGTCGTCGTTCTTGCTCGTTTGTGGAAGTTAAAAAGCTTACCTGGCTCACGACAGCGTAGGGTTAGCTGTAAAACTATAGCGCGGGTCAACTGACAATTCAGCACTGACGCGATCGCTTTTTTCTGCTTTAAGCTCGCTTATACAGCGTATTCTTCAGCTTGATAATCTGATATGATAATATCAATCGCTTCTTTTTTTAACCATTTCAAGATAATTTTTAGTCTTTCTGCTCTTAAGTCTTCAACTTTCTAGGGCGATTGTGTTAAAAAATCATGTAATGATTGACTATTTTTTAAGCCAATTATTTTTGAGATGAGCAATCCCAGTGTACTGCAAGTGGATTTTTCATATCAAAGGGCATCTGCCAGTAAACATAGGGTTATAAAAAGCTTTATCAGGCTATAACATTCTAGTACTGACCAGCACCATTTACCAACGGGTAGCCTTCTCATCAGCAGCAACAGGTCAGACAGTCATGGAGATTGATCGCAATGGTCAAGCAAAGAGTGAAATTACAGCACTGGTAAAAGAGTTATTGGAGGTAGCACTGGGTAAAACAGCTTACCCCTAACCTTGAAAGACCAACCTATATTTTTATGGTCATGCAATCTTGATTAATAAATCCTACTAACCATAAGTAGCCGCAATGTTACGACCAGCAATAAATCTCAAAACTCCATTATTGACCATAACGTATAACGTTCTTAACCCCCTGCTATAAAATGCAAGGAGTTAATTGTTTTAATTGAAAAGTATCGTTATCGCGTTTCGTATTAAAAACTGTATAAATATTAGAAACTATTTGGAGTAGTAACAGCTTATTAATACTGAAAACAAAAACAAACTTACTAAACTCGCGCCCTATGAAGTACTATTTGACTTTCTCAAATAATACATTAATGTTACACTTGTATTAAACGATCAATTAAGTATCCTTATGTTTACTCGTTTTGAGAAATTGCCCAGACGGGCATTAGAACTAAAAACCTGTTTTTATTGTGGTAACGCCCTTCCAGCAACAGCTAAAGAACATATCTTTAATTCATCCTGGGGTGGTTCACATAAAACAGGTAACTTGATCTGTAATGATTGCAACGACAGCTTTTCAAGACAAACAGATTTAGCATTCTTGGTGTATGTAAAAACTGTGATGAATGCTTGGTCATTTAAGGGAGAACGTCATAATCAAGTGCCAAAAATCTTTTTGGACGGAGATCACCTTTTAGATAAAGGAGGAATACTTAGGCTAAAAAAACCTATTGTTAATAATGAAACTCAGCCTGATGGAACCATTAAATCACATATTGTTTTTAATAAGGATTGGGAGGAAATTAACAATTGGATTAAAAATGATGGAATGGCTAGTTGGTTAGGAAGATCTCCTTCAACAGATGAGCAAAAGAATTTCAAGAAGTTGATTAAACAATCAGTGCCTATTACGCCGGATCTAGAACCTCAGCAATCTTCCGCTAGTCTGGATCTTAGAGAGCAGTATCGTTCTTCAGCTCATACAATTCTCAAGTGCCTTGGATTCTTCCTGCCAGAGTGGGTTTCTAATGATTTGACACAGTCAGTCCGACAATTTGCCCGATATAACCAAGGTGACTGGCGGTTGTTTGCAGTTAATGTTGAGCAGTTTTTTTCAATAGCTGAACAAGCAGTAAGTATTAGTGGTTTAGGTGTTTACCATAACTCGGTAGAAATTTACTGGTGTTCCTATTTGAAAATGGTAATTGGAGTACTGACTATTTTCAACCGTGTTAAGAGAGCAGTTGTTATTGCTCAAGGTTACTCTGGCCCAGACGCAATCCTTCATGTTATTGAAGATACACATGGTTCTAAAAAGTCTCCCGAAGCAGTGTTTGCTGAAATTGACACACAGCAGTTTTCTTTGCCATTATTAGGTGTACAATATTTTGCATCTCCACTGGAGATATACCAATTCTTCAAGAATGAACTTGTAGGACTGACGGAAATTTATTATCCAAATGATGCTATCACATCTCGTTTATTTAAAGAAATCCAAGCATTAAACGATAATAAAACTCAACTCGACGAAACAGCACTCGAAGAGTATTTGAATTTGTTTTTAACTTTTTTCTTAGATTTGGGAAGAATTAAAAAAAGGTCTGTAGATCCAGATCGGGTGCGTTCCAAGCTTTTTGAGTATGGTTTTTCAACTTTAGCGAGTCAGTTTATTGGTAAACCTTGTACAGATTTGGATGTTGAGTCTCTTATCACAAGTGCATTTGACCGTGTTCTGAATGATTTCCACCTGGGATTGCTATAGGAAGTGCGATCGCCAGCGCAGGTTTTGAATGCGATCACTTTCAGGGAAAAAGTTCATAAATTGGGTACTACTTCTTCTAGTTCTAGAGGATTTAATTTTGGGTCTACTACAGGCGCGTTAGGGTTGAGTCGAGGGGGGATATTATTCCCCGCCCCTCTCAGTTAGAACCGGACGTGCTGTTTTCACCGCATCCGGCTCCCGACGTTCTTGGCTTGCGCCTTTGCTCATGTGGGCGTAATTGTGGCAG
>JBARVL010000521.1:0-3655 GCA_049646245.1 Crinalium sp.
CTTGCATTTTACTATAATATACATTTTATACAAATTGTACATTATTTATTAAACAATTACCACAAAATATTTAGGATAAGCTGTTGTGCATTTAAATAAAACTGTTGATGATTATCAAGTGCTTGTAGTGAAAAAGTATAAGTTATACATCTTATACATTAAGTTATACATTTCGCAAACGCGATCGCAAACACTCCTATCGCATACTGGTATATATACAAAGGCTTAAACAACCAACTATCAGCTAGAAAAATCATTGTGTGTACTTTCATTGTACAAAGAAGCATTTAACTCTTGACTTTAAGTTTGTTAATGCTTGCAAACCAAGCAACGTTGCCTCTCACTACGACAAAGTTGGACGCTAACCTTTTATAACAACTAATCATACTTCACCTTAAATATTACCTTATTATGTCAAAACCTGAACTCAAGCCAATAACTTTACCACCTATTCTTTGGTATAACAGCAATACCTATAGCTTAAATCCAGAAAATTATGATAAAATTATTTATTGGTGGGCTTCGTTACCCCAAAAAACCGTAGTTTGGGATGTTTTTAGTAGTTTTGACAAAAAACCTCTGCTGAGAGATATATTGGTAATTGAAAGTACTTATGTAGATAATTTGACCTTTTGCTGGTGTAAACAAGGTTTGAACAATTGGAATACTCTTAAACCACAACATCTGGCACTAGATTATTCCAGGGAAGAATTAAGTATTATTCCAACTAGCGAAAAATGGTTTTTATACAGGTACAAAATTACTATACTGTATTAAAACATCATTTTTTATTGATCATCATTCAACTTGTTGAATGGATTTCTCAATTTATATGTAATTTTTCTAAGCAGTGAGAGTAGTATCTTTATAGTTACTACCTGATTGTTTCATGTTTCAAGCAACTCGTCGCCGTTTAGCAGTTTGGTACACGACAATTACTGCTGTACTATTGCTATTTTTTGCCAGTGGTGTTTATTTATATGTCCGCAGCACCTTAATTGAGCGGGTTGATGATACCCTCAATCATGTAGTTGAAGTAGTAACGCGATCGCTCATCATTGAACCAGTTGAAACTACACCATCTGAATTGCGCGTTAATATTGAATCCAGTTTTCGAGACAATACCGACACAGTAGAAGACGATCATATCGACTTAGAGTGGTTTAGTCCCACAGGAAAATTACTTTGGTCTACTTTATCAGAACCCCTAAATATTCCCATTTATCCTAACCGCACTGGCGAAACCGTTTATATTTCTCCAGATCATTTATTACGACAAGTAACAGAAAGAGTAGAAATTGGTCGTCATGTGATGGGATATTTGCGTGTTAGTCATCCTTGGTTTGAAGTCACAAAACCTAGTCGCCAATTAATAGTAGATCTCAGTATTGGGATTGTAATTATGCTAATTTCTGTTGCTGGTATTGGTTGGTTTCTTTCTGGGTTAGCAATAGAACCAGTAAGAGAATCTTATCAACGCCTCAAACAATTCACTGCTGACGCTTCCCACGAATTGAGAAGTCCTATTGCGATGATTCAAACTAATGTGCAAGTAGCACTAGGAGATCCCGAACCCATACCCCAACATTATCAGCAACAATTGCAAGTTGTAGAAAGATTAACCCGCAGATTAGGGCGTTTAGTAGATGATTTGCTATTTCTAGCTAGACAGGATAGTGGAATAGTACAACCGCATTTTGTACCTGTTCCACTAGATGCTTTATTGATGGATGCGATCGAAGAACAACAACTTATTGCAGCATCAAAAGATATTACCATTACACTAGATATTATTGAGCCAGTTATTAATACAACTGCTGAGATAGCAGAAGAGATATTTACCTTACAAGGCGACTGGGATCAGTTAGCGCGTTTGTTTACAAATCTGATCGGTAATGCAGTGCAATACACACCCGCAGGGGGAAAAGTTGGGGTGAAGTTGCAACAAATTGGTAGGAATAACCATTCTCAACTGCAAGTGAAAGTTAGTGATACAGGTATCGGTATTCCAGAAAATGCCTTACCTCAGATATTCCACCGCTTTTATCGTGTAGATTCTTCTCGCACTCATAGTAAAGTAGCAGGTTCAGGGTTAGGATTAGCGATCGCGGCGGCAATTGTTGAGCATCATCAAGGTAATATTCAAATTGAAAGCAAGCTTAATCAAGGTACTACCGTAACTGTGACATTGCGAATCGCATAGCGACGACAAGAGGAGTACCGCGCCATCAACCAATATCCCTTTGAAGTACTCCTAATGGCAGATGTATTCCTATATTTATACTTTCAAATTCACTAAATGCTTCCTGTGACAGATGCAGACAACATATTACAAATATTAACGTCAAAGGCAGGCTGAAATTTAAATATTTGACCACTGTTTAAATAAGTAGCTTCAAATCAAAAACTTGATTTGCTTGATAGTCAGAGCAATCAATTGATTTATACCTCGGTAGTGGTCATAATTGTACAGCCTTAATCATCATATTAGAAAAATTGAGAAGAATTTTATGCCAATTAGTTTACGCGAAGATGTTGCTTACATCCTGCTAAAAAAGATCAGTGAAACCGACGGACAAGGACAGCGCGAAGTTAAATTTACAGAAGCAGACTTAGCTGGTCGCGATCTTAGTCCTAGCGATCTTTTGGGACATTTAGATTATTTAAATCAAAAGCAATATATCAACGCAGAATTCACTGGGAATGCCTATGGAAATCAGGAAGATACTCCTGATGCAGTGAACCCAAAAGAATTTGATTTGAGAATTGCCAATACCTACGCCTCAGCAGATGGTCCCTTACCTCACCTGATTGCTTTTAAAAGCGCAGAACTAACTGAAAAAGGTCGTAAAATGCTAGAGAAGATGGAGGCAAATCCTCCTAAAGCTCTACGGGAAGGACCAGCGACTTCCATTGCTGCAAAAGATATGCCTTTCCTTGAGAAAGTCATGATCAGAGGTAATCTTACCGATCTTTTTGATGCTAGAGATATTAGTGAAGTCGTGTTCCGTACAATGCGTGACATGATGACAAATGAAGCAGCAGATCGGGTAACAAGCGAACTGCATGAAGAAATGGAGCCTAGTAAGGATAAGGCTTTACAAAATGAGATTGCGGATCTTTGGAAAGATACAAATCCCATCGTTCATTTCCTCAGCCGGATTCGTCCACCTTTAATCATCAAATCCGATACATTTTTGTTCCGTATTGAACAAGAAGCTGGTTTACCACCAGGATCAAATGTAGAATTTGTGGTAAAAGCAGTATTTACAGCGACTAAAGACGAATTATCCGAAGAACGGATTAAAGAAATCTCCGGCTTCTTACCCGATAAGATTAAGGAGCTTTGGGAACAAGCTTAAGATTCTGCCATTAATCAAATAATCATCCATAAAATTCGTTCTGGCTAATTGTTCAGAGCGAATTTTATTATTGTTAGTTATCAAGAAAACTTTTTCTGTACCTTGAACGTCGTACTATATCGTAGATCTGATAATATATAACGCTTGAGGCAGGCATGGAGAGAGCGAAGATGGCTAAAATTAGTCAACTATTCAAAAACAAGAGAGAGTTAGTTGCCTATATATTTGGCAGTCTGCTGTTGGCATCACCTGCGATCGCTCAAGTTAACACTAACCCAACCAATGTCCAAGCA
>JBARVL010000522.1:0-1683 GCA_049646245.1 Crinalium sp.
TTGCCTTGCTTTCTTCACTATCACCACTCGACATTGCTGCTACTCTATCTTTGAGGATTTGCCTGTCTATGTGTTTTTGAGTAATAGCTTGCTCAATTTGATTAAGTTTGTCGTATAGCAAGTTAGATTGAAACTTAAGAACTGAGCCAAAAGCATGAACTCGATTTTTTAGTTCTGTAGCTTGTTCTGCGCGATGATTCAGTCCAGCCTCAAATTTACTACTTGCTCTTTTAGCTTCTGCTAAGAAGCTTGACAAATCATTCGCTAATTCTTGAATTTCGCTCTCAAGGTTATCTTGGGCAACTGTACTTAAATCGCTCTGATTCTGGGGTGAGTCGTAGATTTCAAAAGTGAATATTTTACTGTCAGTGTTTTGACAAAGTTCATTGAAAAATTTGTCAACAGAATTAAGGATTGAGTTGTTTGTTGATGGCACAAAATAACTACCACCTGAAGGCGTTAGCCGTGCGGCGCATTTTGAGGTAAATGCGATCAAAATCCTTCTGA
The DNA here is from genome assembly GCA_049646245.1 of Crinalium sp. Classification (GTDB taxonomy): domain Bacteria; phylum Cyanobacteriota; class Cyanobacteriia; order Cyanobacteriales; family PCC-9333; genus Crinalium. Next base: position 508 of record JBARVL010000522.1, read on the forward strand.
TATCGTCAGCAGTATGTTCGCTGAAGAATTCAAAATAGTCAAATAATTCTTCAGCTATTTCTGGGTAGTTACTGCTAATATTCTCTGTAATGTTTCCAGCGCAATAGTTAATAACTCCTTTTTGGGCGTATTCTAAATTCTCCGCGATTAAGTCAGGTGTCTCCTCAACAAGTCCGACTACTATTTTTTGATCTTCGTCTTTTGGTGAAGAGCCGATATATCGTAATAGCAGTCCAGAATCTTTGGCACTGCTACGGGCTTTTTCAATAGCTTTTCTAAATGCTTTTGCGGGTTTAATCTCTTTCGGAAGATAAGATGACGGGACTCCGAACAAACTGGCTGCTTGCAATAATGTATCGCGTTTAATCCGTGCATTGTTACTAATTTTCCATCCGATAATGCAGCCGATGAAGGCTCCTCCTGCTGCTTTGTTGCGCTCCTGAGCATTGGTTAGTTGATCTAGCTTCGATGCCGTTGTTGCTTGTTGTGCCATGATCGTAATTAATATTTAAGTTTTTCCTTTTCTTCTTAATAGGTGTGCGAAGCTCTGCGAGCGCGCTTGCACTATGGCTAGCCTTTACGCGAAGCGCGAAGCTATCCGCAGGAATCGCACATTTTTCAGAGAGAGGGTTTTTTATGGCTATACGCCTAGCGGCGTATAGTTTTGCTATTCCTGGCATTCAACTAAAGATTTTTGCTGGCGAGGATTGGACACAAGAGCTAAATAAAGTTGGTTTTACTGGATGGCATCAAAAAATTAAAGCCGTTAAGTAACATTCAAATGGATGAAAATCCCAAGATAATGAATAATTACAATGACTCTTATTTTGTTCGCATGGAAGATGGTAGAACTCATTGTTTTCAGTTGCTCAATGGTTATCATGGCGATCCTAGATTCACAAAAATCCAAGGTATAATTCGCAGAATTATGATGTAACCAATAATTTATATTTTAAAGTGAAAATTATGTTGCGAAAATCACTTTCTCCATTAAAGTTATAAATAGTCGCTACTTTGAGGAGCGTGTACAAAACCTTGTTCTCTAGCAAGACGAAACAATTTATCCGCCTCAACTCTTGAAACTGGTGTGCGAACCGACAGGTCGGCGCTTCGCTATCGCACCCTGCTAATAACATTCCTCTCTTTATTGTTTGATGCGACTCCATAACCTATTAA
>JBARVL010000523.1:0-2844 GCA_049646245.1 Crinalium sp.
GCCGCGCGTCAACACGGCGGAGTGGGGGGATCTCATTGGCTGTCAACCGAATCGTGACAGCAACGGCCGCGTCAAGACATCGTTGACAGGTGCCACCAGGCTGATCGAGTACAAGTACGACGGTGACGAACGACTGCTCGTCATCGGGCCAGATCGACACGGGATCATGCTGGAGCTCGTGGCCGTGCCGGCGAACAACCCAACGCGGATCATCCGAGCGGACCGGCGCCCGACCCAAGTTCTACGACTACCTGAGATGAGGTGACCACCGATGAAGAAGATGAAGGCCGACCATCAGAGCACCGGGCTCGACGAGATCAACGTCGCGACCCACCCAGCCCGCGACGCCACACACTTCCGACGCATCCTCGCGGCCCGTGACAGCCTCGCCGCGGCCGAAAAGGAACTGCACGACGCCGTCGACGCCGCGCGCGAAGCCGGCGACTCGTGGACGATCATCGGGGCCGATCGCCACAAGAGGGTCGCTACGACGCGGCTGCGATCCGCGCGGCGAGCCAGGCCGAGATCTGTGGGACGTCCAGCCCGCCGGCGGCTGCCTCGAGCATCATCTGCTCGGCTTCGTCGACGGTGTAGGTCAGATCGCGGCCGTTGAGCAGACAGAAGATTCGGGCGGCCGACCAAGCGAGGCGCTTGTTGCCGTCAACCAGGGCGTGGTTGCGGACCAAGGAGTGCATCAGCGCCGCGACCTTGTCCTCGAACGTCGGGTAGGCGTCGTCGCCGAAGACGGTGGTCCTGGGCCGCGCGGCGGCCGCTGCGAGCAGGCCCGGGTCCCGGACCGCAACGTCGTCGAGCACTCCGGATGCGATCTCGTGAAGGTCCTCGACCGAGAGGTAGTCCAGCTCCTCGTCGCTCACCGACTCAGGCGTTCGAGCAGCTCGCTGTCTTCACTGCGGACTCGCTCGATCGCGGCCCTCAGCCGCTGCGGCCGCTCGGACACGTACTGGGTGATCGCAGCCCGGGCGACCTCTTGCATGGAACGCCCTTCCTGCTCGGCCCTCTTGCGCAGGGCTTCGCTCTCGGCGTCGGTCAGCCTCAGGTTCATCGCCACACCTGGATGGTACCGCAGCGGTACCACCCATAAACAGGTGTCGTGCGGCGTCACCAGTTGGTGGGCGCTTCGCGGCGTTGCGACGCTGGCGCACTGTGGACGGTCTGCCTCGGAGTGGCGGGGGCCGCGTCGGCGACGGCACGCCGTCGAGACGGACAAGCGGGCCGGTCAGCCTGGGAGTGCCGCGAACTCGCGGGGCCGGGACAGGTGCGGCTCGACGACCCCGCGCCGCAGGCGCAGATCTACGTCAGTTGTGCCCGTTGTCGCGCTTGATCAGCGCCGAGCAGTTGTCGATCGAGTACTCCCCGTAGCAGACGCTGATGGCTGCTCGTCGGATCGGATCCGGATGCGTGACCCGGGGCCCGTCGAACCGGTAGACCTTGTCGGTCTCGCAGTCCTGGCGACCGGTCTGACCGACGTTGAAGAAGGCGCCGTCCTGGTAGGGGGAGATCCAGTGGATGATCCACACCTTCTTGCCGTCGCAGACGAGGTCGTTCAGCTCGGTGCGTCCGAAGTCGACCGAGCGTGACCCGGTGAAGTCGATGTGGCTCCCGCCCCAGCCCTTGCCGTTGCTCGACGAGCTGGACACCCACCCGTCGACGGCCGTGGCCGTGGACGCCGTGAGGCACAGTCCCGCGGACACGACGGCCACCGCCAACGTGCGACCGATCGTGGTCATCCTCGCAGTCATCGCCTGTTCCCCTCTGTCGTCGGCCGGCCGCCCGGCCAGGCCGACGAAGACTACGCCTCGCGGACGCGCTGGCTACTCGTCAGCGAGCGCGGCTGCTCCCACGAACCGGTCCACGGGCGGTCGCCAGGTACCGGACCGTGTCGCGGTGGTGGTTCCATCCGTGTCTCCCTTGCGTCGCCCAGGTCACGGCAGCCCCGCTCGGTCGAACTCGTGCTGCAGTCGGGGCCGGCGTCGATGGACTCGCGAAGTTCTACGACGAGGCGGTCAACGTCGGTCGCGTGGTCCGATCCGGCTGCGAGCGTGGGCAACTTGCGAGCCGGCGCGCTGCGGTCCGGTAGTGCTGTGCGCCGGCTTCGACCAGCTCGTACTCGACGAGGCGGGTCAGGACGGGCAGGACAGCGAGGGGGTCGATCGGCTCGTAGGCCTTCGCGAGCTCGCTCCAGGTGCGGTCGTGGTCGAGCCCGAGGGAGTGGGCGAGGTCCCACGCCAACGGGGCGACCTCGAGCGCAAGTAGTGCGAACAGGACCGTATCGCGGGGGCTCGCCGAGAGGTGTCGAGCACCTCGTCCCGGTGGTCCGGCCACGTCGGGCCGGTGGCCCGGGGGAGCCGGGCAGCGGTCGTGGACGAGGGCCAGCGGCAGAAGAGCAGGAGTCGCGCGTCGAGCACCTCGCCGGGCCGGTGCGCTTCCGGGAGCGTGCACCAGTGGTCGGCGGCCTCGAGGGACTGGTGCGAGGGCCCGACGTCGAGGGCTTGGCGAGCCCAGTCGATCGCGAGGTCGATCTCGCCGATCTCCTCGAACGCCTCCGCAGTGTCCTGGAACCAGGCGGCGACCTGGCGGTCCCCGGCGTGCGTGCGGATGATCGGCTCGATGTCGTGATCGAGCACTGCGAGGCGGCGCTCGATGCGGTCCACCCACCGTTCGTGGCGGTCGGGCACCGACCATCGCTGGGTGCCCGACGGCTCGGGACCCAGGGCGTCGCGGACCTGGTCGGGCCGGGCGCGGTAAAGGGCGACGCCCTCGGCGCCCAGGGCCGGAGCGCAGGCGACCGGGTCGAGCTCGAAGTAGTCGATGGCACCGTCGAAC
>JBARVL010000524.1:0-3521 GCA_049646245.1 Crinalium sp.
AAGCATTACAAGTTGCTAAGACTTTAAAAGATCCTGAAAGCAAAGTTATGATCTTTAAAGTAGAAACAGATAGTCAAGGGAATGTGATTAGCAAAACCGAAGTAGAAGATCCTTATGATCGCGCAAGTTTCTTGGAAAGCATAGCGATTAATTATGCTCAAGCGGGGTTGAAGAATCAAGCTCAACAAGTTGCACAATTAATCAAAACTCCTGCGATTCGTAGTCAGTTAAATCAACGTTTAAACTGTTATGCGAAAGGTTAAAAGTTAGGCATAACTAAATCTATCACTTTCCCCACTTTAGCTCGGCGAATATAACTGTAGGTTGCACGGATAGGTGGCGAAGTTTTTCTCCCCGTTAAAGCATCAAGTCACGGCTCTAGTGAAAAATGGCTTAATTTATTTACCTGTTCAGCTTGTGATTCTAAACCTTGCAAGCTGCGTATTAGTTTCTCGCGTTGTTCAGAGCCAGTTTTAGAATGAAGCGTTTGGCGAATCTGATGAGCTTTCAAGTGCTGTCGGTTAGGAACTCTTAACTCACCTTTTCTTGTGACAATTACTCCAGTTATCTCATATGAATTTTTTCTGAAGTAATATTTTTCTTTCTTTTTATTATTTCTCAACCCACAGCGATAAAATTGTTTTTTGACTTGCCAAATCAATTCACCAGAAACGCAATCTCCTGAAATGGTTACATCATCCATATAAACAGTTAGATTGCAGTTAGCACTTCTCACAATTTCATCTATTGCTTCCCACATATCTATGTGTGAGAAGTAGGAAATGATAGGGCTTAGTGGGCTACCAGTTGGTAAATGATCTTTGAATGTTGATAACTTGGTTAGGATACCAGCAACATCTGAAGAACACCTCATCCGTTTATGGAAGAACCAATAAACTCGCCTTGCTGGTGTAGAGGGAAAGTATTTTTCGATGTCAAGGCTCCTCACGACCGCAGCATTTACATGAGCTTTGGCGTTACTAATGTAAGAACGCCCTTTTCTAGGGGCATGGACATAATTTGGAAGCTTAACTCGCTTGAGAAGATCTTCGATTTGCTTTTGAGTACGCTTTAAGGCTGGCTTTGGTTCTTCCACATGGCGGCTTTTTCCCCTCTTTCGGTCAAAGTGATCTTTCTCGATATACAAATCCTCAGAGCGAGTTAGCATATCCAACTTGCCTTTACTAACTCGCAAAAGCTTTGCAAGTTTTGCTTTAGACCTCAAGCAGTAAAAAGGAGACTGATCTAATCCATATCCCGCTTGTTTACTCCTCAGCATACGAATAACCAGATCTCTCCGCAATAAAGTTTAAAATGGCTAAGATCTTAGACGATACAAAAGTTTTCAACTTCTCTGGTTTGGCATCCTTATTCAAGCTTTCTCCAAAAAACATGATTGAAGATACTGGTATATCAAAAAGATCTGAGTAACGATTCAGCAACTCAAGAGTAGGAGTTTTTTTCCCTGACTCAATTTCCGAAAGGTATGACTTGGACATTCCTAGCTTCTCTGCAAGCTCCTTCTGAGATAAATCGTAGAATACCCTCATCAACCTTAGAGCTTCATTCAACACATACAATCTCCTCGTGCATTGAGAGTTTTTGGGGGTTGTATAGAAGAGTTAGCAGTCTAATCCTGCCAAAACTCGATAAGCCACTTTAAGATCTTAAAGATGACTGGACCAAGTTGGAATAACAGGCGGATTGTTTGAGGTTTGCGGAGCCATTGCAGCCACCGCTTACTCTTACGCTTTTTCGACTGCTCCTGCTGTTTGTTGGGAGTTTCAGAATACATAAATAGTCTCCTTAACGTCGGTGTTCGCATCTATTTACGTTGCCGCAAATAGATGTTGCCCCGAACAAACCGGGAGAACAGCAGTTTTAACCCTCCCTATACCTGATGCAGCCAACTTGCCAAGGCTGCGCTGGTGTGTTGAGTATTGCCATAACTAGCTCTAGTAACTGCCCTGATGGACTTGCACTGTTGCTTACGCTGTTGGTGCGGTTACTAATTGCTGCTATCGCGTTACTAGCAAACACGGCAGAAGCTGATTTCTCAACTTCCTCAGACCGCTAAAGCGATCCAGTGAGTGGCAACTATCTCCTTGTAACCCAACTGAATTCAGTGTAGCACAGTTTTTGTGAACTGTATTCGCCAATAGCGATGTTTATTTGGTGGCTATCTCAAGAAGCTAAAAACCCTATAACCTACAGTGTGATGTGATCGCTCCTCGCTTTGGACTCGCAAACTTTGCAACTACTGGAGCCTCGGAAAGAAACTGATAGCTAAGGTGCTAACCGCTATAAAATATCAGATTGTATTTAAAAACGAAAATTGAGCCAGTTACTTTTTCAAGATTTCCAACCCTTAGCCGCGATCGCAACTACTCCTAGCGGTGCGAAAAAACTACAATTATTGTGTCAAACTGCTGGCGCTACCCTCTGGATACCAGAATCTTTAACTGGGATTGAAAATGCCCAAGTATATACAGGTTCCTTAAAAACTCACTTAGCGAATATTTGGCAGGAGTATCGCGCTTTTGTATTTTGTTTAGCTACAGGCGCAGTTGTACGCTTAATTGCACCATTACTAGAGCATAAATCAGTCGATCCTGCTGTCGTAGTGATTGATGAGGCAGGTCAGTTTGTAATTAGTTTATGTAGCGGTCATCAAGGCGGTGGTGATAATTTAGCACAATTAATCGCCCATCAGTTAGGCGCAACACCTGTATTAACTGGTGCTGCATCTAGTTTAGGTTTACCAGGAATTGATGTATTAGGAGTACCTTTCGGTTGGTGTCGCGGTGAGGGAAATTGGACAGAAGTTAGCGCAACTATAGCGCGTGGTGAAGCTGTGCAGGTAATTCAGCAAGCGGGTTCTACCCTGTGGCAAAAGCATTTACCGGAAAAGCATCCATTTATTTTTGAAGAATCTTTATTATCTACACAAAACCCCTCCCCACCTCTTACCCCCCTCCCCGTTGACGGGGAGGGGCTGGGGGTGGGGTTCTTTGAGCAGCAATCGCAAGAGATCCCCCCTAACCCCCCTTCAAAAGGGGGGGATAGTAGCAACGCTTTAGCAAAAGAATTATTTAAGGCTCATATTTGGATTACTCCAAATTTGTTACAACTACCCGATGCGACACTTCCCCAAGTACAATGGCATCCGCGAGTGTTATGGGTGGGTGTTGGTTGTGAACGAGGGACACCAAAAAAAGCTATAGAAGCAGCTATTGTTGAAGTATTAAAAGCTAATAATTTAGCTGAAAGTGCGATCGCAGGTATTGCCACTATAGATATTAAAGCTGATGAACAAGGGATAATAGAATTGTGTAGCGATCGCAATTTCCCCTTACAAACTTTTCCAGCATCAGTACTAAATTCTGTAAATGTCCCTAACCCTTCAAAAGTAGTAGCAGCAGAAGTAGGCACACCTAGCGTATCAGAGGCGGCGGCTTTATCTGCTGCAAAATGTCAAAGTTTGTTAGTTACTAAACAAATTTTTTACTGTGATGCAGAAG
>JBARVL010000525.1:0-4494 GCA_049646245.1 Crinalium sp.
TATACTTGTACAACAAACAGTACAAGTCCGCAGAATATGAAAGTTATCTCTTTTAGCGAGGCAAGAAATAGTCTGAAGACGGTTTTAGATCAGGTAACTGAAGATGCCGACTATACAATCATCACCCGACGAGATGCGGATGACGCGGTAGTGATGTCGCTTGAGTTTTTTAATAGTTTGATGGAGACTGTGTATTTACTTAAGTCTCCAACCAATGCAGCCCATTTAGAACGTTCTATTACTCAGTTTAAGCAAAGAAAAGTGGTAGAGCGAGATTTGCTGAATGAATAGAATTATAGCTTGGACAGATGAGGCTTGGGCTGATTATCTTTACTGGCAAGAGCAAGACAAGAAGACACTCAGAAGAATTAACAAACTGATTTCGGAGACGATGCGGATGCCTTTTGAGGGTATAGGTAAGCCAGAGCCTCTGCGAGAAAATTTAGCCGGATTTTGGTCGCGTCGAATTGATGATACAAATCGTTTGGTTTATGTAGTTGATGATACTTATCTAACTATTATTTCTTGTCGATATCATTATTAAATTACAGGCAAATTGCGCTTTAAGGTTTCTCCCCAAAATAGGGGAAGTTTTGTGATAGTGCGATCGCTTCTCAATCCTTAACAACTTTTCGATTAAGGACTGCGTTGAAGATAGGTTTGTATATTGGCGATCGCTCTTAAAGCATAAGGGTTTTCAGGACGCTCATTCAGCGCCCTTCTAAAATTAATCAAAGCAGTATTGTAATCTCGTTGCTGGGTAGCAGCATATCCAATTCTCATATATTGAGTGAAATCATCTACAGTTGATTGCTGATTTCTGAGATTAGCTGGACGACTATTATTAACTCGTGTATTGCTACGAGTATTAGCAGGTGCAGACCTTTGAGTAGTACCACTTGTAGTGGGTGCAGTCGTTCCTGTAGTACCTCCAGAATTATTTCTTGGTACAGTTTGAGTAGTACCACCCGTAGCTGGTGCAACAGTTCCTGTAGTACCTCCAGAATTATTTCTTGGTACAGTTTGAGTAGTACCACCAGTAGCTGGTGCAGTCGTTCCTGTCGTTCCAGTATTATTCGGTGTAACAATTACTGGTGCTGGTGCGATCAGACCATTATTAGGTGTGACATTTCCAGGGTTAACTACACCGTTATTAGGTGTGACATTTCCAGGGTTAACTACACCATTATTAGGTGCAACATTTCCAGGGTTAACTACACCATTATTAGGTGCAACATTTCCAGGGTTAACTACACCATTATTAGGTGCAACATTTCCAGGGTTAACTACACCGTTATTAGGTGCGACATTTCCAGGGTTAACTACACCGTTATTAGGTGCAACATTTCCAGGGTTAACTACACCATTATTAGGTGCAACATTTCCAGGGTTAACTACACCATTATTAGGTGCGACATTTCCTGGGTTAACTACACCATTATTAGGTGCGACATTTCCTGGTGTAGGTAAACCGTTATTTAGTGGTTGAGTTGTTGGGTTATTGATACCTGGAATCGGTGCGACATTTCCTGGTGTAGGTAAACCGTTATTTAGTGGCTGAGTTGTTGGGTTATTGATACCTGGAATCGGTGCGACATTTCCTGGTGTAGGTAAACCGTTATTTAGTGGTTGAGTTGTTGGATTATTTATACCTGGAATTGGTGAAATATTTCCAGGCGCTGGAATAGTATTAGGAGTTGTTACAGGCGTTGAGTTGTTAACACCACTGGGAACTTGCCCAGGTACTGGGGTAATTTGAGCTAATAATGGGGTATTGATAGCACTCAAATTGCTGGCATTTTGAGTAAAAGTATTAGAGAATGCCAATGCTGGATAACTCAAGAAAAGACTAGCACTAGCAACTCCAGTTAAACTAATAACATTTTTTATTGAGATTTTATTATCAGCGTTCATAGTTATCTCTTTTTTTTAAAGATATAAAGTTGGGTGAAATATTTTTTATGCCAAAAATTTTTACAAGTGAATATCCTGTTGGGTCAAGCTTGATTTCTGTTCCTCTTCAATAGACTAGCTAGGCGGTATTTCTGCCGAATCCCCCTATAGGTATGGTCTAAGCATCAGAGTGTAAATAATGCGAAAGTCCTGCATAAGTTAACTTGCAGGCATGGCGATGCCTGCGGCTGGCTACGCCTACGCATTTCCTACAAGCAACCAATATCAAAAATCCAGTCTCAAACCCCCTAAATTTTAATTGCGGCTATTGTTGTTATAGTGAATTCTTGCTCCTGCCCACAGTAGCTTTTCTTGCAGCGTTTGGTAATAAGAATAATTTTCTCGTAAAATAATAAATTTAGCTTGACAATTTGCCATGCGTACATCAACTCGATGTCCTGGCCAAATTGCAGTTGCTAACACACCATCCATCCACAACTTAGTACTGAGATCGTAATCTGCCAGTGGCCAAATACTGACAACAGAACCAGAAGGAATCACAATCGGACGACTAGCAAGACTTAGCGGACAAATAGGTGTAACCGTAATTGCCTCCATCCCAGAGTGAACAATGGGGCCATTAGCAGAAACCGTGTAACAAGTAGAACCAGTAGGAGTAGCAACAATTAGCCCATCTCCCTGATACTGATCGACAACTTCACCATCAATTTCCATCTCCAGAACCGAAGTAATCATGCGATCGGCAGAAGCTGGCTTAATGCACATTTCATTAAGTGCTAAAAAACGCTCAGTTACTGGTTCTAAATTAGTCCGGTTTCCCTGAAATATTGATGCTTGTAACATCATTCTGCGTTCTATAGCATAGCGATCCTCAATTAGTCGCTCCCAAACTTGTTCAGTATCCTTAAATTCTTCAAACGACTCTGTAAGAAATCCCAAATGACCTCCCACATTGACAGCTAAAATGGGAATTCCATCTGGAGATAGATGCCTAGCTGCTGCCAAAGCTGTACCATCCCCCCCAAGCACGATCGCTAAATCAATTGGCTGCATAGCAGAAGCCAAAAATACTGGGTAAGGATTATCGTTAGCTCCACTAGGTCCCATCAGCACATGACAATGGAGTTTTTCTAGCTGCCGAGCGCATTTCTCGGCAATGCTACGGCTAAGAGTATCTCCCGCCTTATGAGCAATAATGACGTTTTTTAACTGCACTTAGGTTTAATTCCACAACTTATTAATCCGAAATTTTAAGATATAAGCTTAAAACTACGAAAACTTTGTTCAAAATTGGGTAAACGTTGATCAAATTCGGTTTGAGATGTGGAATAAGTGATTAGCCAAAACCTATTTCCCTTGGGAACTATATAAAATAGCTGCTTAATTGGCGCGCCGCTTGACTTGGGTTGTGTTATAATTCTCCCTACTTGATCTTTGCCAAGAGGAACTACCTTGCGCTCTAAAATGTCGTATTGAGTAGTCAGTTGCTGAGTTGCGGCTTGTAAGTACTTATCAAGAGTAGTACCATTTTCTACTGATTGAGTTGTAACGTTAACATTGGTCAAAAAGCCTGATTGATTATTTTGGGTATCAAACGCTAGAAGAGCAATAGCATTAGGATTTTGTTTGATGGCTGCTATCCTTTGTTCATATTCAGGGTTGATAGTTTTCAGTTTAGAGGCTAGGGCGTTTAAATCTTGCTCATTGCTAGGATTACCACCTTCGTAACTAGAAGGTAAAGATATTTCTACGCTATTACCTTTGATAACTTTCCAACTAGGACTAGGTGAAGTTGTTGCTTGTGGTGAGTTAGTTTGGTTTGATGTTGTAGCTTGGGGAGTTTCCTGCTGATTACATCCTACAGATGTAATCAACAAGGACATACAAATCATTAGCCACCAGTTTCGCGGAGTCATGTTTTAGTTCCTTTATAAGCAATTGCAGCTATCTAGGTTATAGCAGTCCCTCTGTCAGCTATCAGCTATCAGCTTTTCTCAAATCTTTTGCTCTTCAAGGTTTGGCGCTGGCTACTGCTATATATCTTTTTCTGTCTAATGTCAGATTTCTAACCCAAGATAACTTGATTAACTACAGTTTCAAACTGGGGTAGTATTTGAACAGGCAAAAACTCAGCTAAACCCAAATAGCGAATTCCCTCTGGTGTTACTTCAAATCGACAAGGTAACACTTTTAAACCTTGGGCTACTGCATTGCGTAACAATTGACCATAAACTGGATCTGTACTATCGCCTGGAGAAAATTGAGTACAATCACTGCGATTGATTAAGTAAAGCATTACTGCTTGTGTGTTTGGCAGCAAAGCCGTTAATTCTCGCAAGTGCTTTTGTCCTCTGGTAGTTACTGTATCAGGAAAAACAGCTAAGTTACCGTCAGCCCAAGTAGTATTTTTTACTTCCAAATAAATATGCCGATCTGAATCTTCACCAGTTAGTACAAAATCTACGCGGCTTTTCTCTATTCCATAAGGAACTTCCAAACGAATTTTCATATAGTTTCCTAATTCTGGAATTAAGTATTTTTCCAAAGCTAGTTTAATAATTTGATTAGGTAAAGCTGTAT
>JBARVL010000526.1:0-1771 GCA_049646245.1 Crinalium sp.
CTAGCTGTTTAGCAACTTCACGAGTAACTGTAGATTTTCCGGCACCAGCAGGGCCATCAATTGCTACAATCGGTTGACGATTGCGTAAGATGATGTTGTCAATCAACCGAGTAGAATTAATTTTAGCTGCGATCGCGAGTAGTCCCGTTTCGGCAACTTGCTCTAAAGGTATTAAGGTGGTTGGCTCAACTAATTCTATATATTCCACCTGAAAAGCTGGAACTTTAGCTATTTCCTGCTTAACTGCATTAATTAGTGGAGTGCGCGATATCTCACCTGATTTAAACAACTTCTCAGCTTGTCGCAAACCGCGATCCAATACCTGCGCCTGTTCTATGCGCTCAGGAGTTAAATATTGATTGCGGGAACTATATGCTAGTCCAGAGGACTCTCGGACAATTGGACAAGGAATAATCTGCACTGGTAATTTTAGATCTTCTACCAAGCGCTGGATAATTGCCAACTGCTGGGCATCCTTTTCGCCAAAATAAGCTCGCTCAGGCTGAATTAAATTTAACAACTTCGTCACTATGGTAGCAACACCCTGAAAGTGACCAATACGCGATCGACCGCATAAAACAGATGTCATTGATGGTGGTGGTATAACCTGGGTAAGTTCTGAGCCAGTTGTACTAATTATTCCCATTTCTGCGGCTGTAGGAGCAAAAATTGCATCTACTCCAACTTGTTCACACAGTTGCCTATCTTGCTCTAGTTGACGCGGGTACTGTTGGAAATCCTCTGTGGGCGCAAACTGAAGCGGATTGACAAAAATGCTGACAATCACAATTTTATTTTCGTTTTTAGCCCGCTCAATCAAGCTTAAATGACCAGCGTGCAAAGCTCCCATAGTAGGAACTAAGCCAACTTCTAACCCTTGTCGATGCTGTTTTAAATACCAACGAATTCCAGCAGTTGTCGTAAAGAAACGCATTATCAATTAACAATTAACAATTATCAATGACCGATGACACTTGACCATTATCAATCTTTTTTAGTCTTAGTGTAAGCCTTGCTTCACAATAGACCAATGAGCAAAAGTCCAAATTACCCCCCTTTATCCCCCCAAAACATCGGGGGGAAATTGGCTCCCTTCCCTTGTTAAGGGGAGGGCTGGGGTGGGGTCAGAGATATTTATGCAACAGGTCTAATTAACTCATAGTCGTTCCGTGTTCATAGTACAACAATGAACACGAAACAGACTAACACAAATTTTTTCAGCCCAGATGAGCAATTTCAGGAAATTAACTTAAAATTCAAGTCAGTCATTAGTTATTGATCATCGGTCATTGATAATTGTTAATTGTTAATTGTTAATTGTTCAAGATGGATTATAAAGATGCAGGGGTTGATGTTGAGGCGGGTCGCTCTTTTGTAGACCAAATCCGCAGTTTAGTACAAAGCACACACCGCCGTGAAGTTTTGGGTGGATTAGGCGGTTTTAGTGGTTTTTTCCAACTCCCGACAGGTTATAAGGAACCTGTGCTGGTTTCTGGGACAGATGGGGTAGGTACTAAGCTGAAAATTGCTCACGAGCTATCCCTTCATAATACTGTCGGCATTGATTTAGTGGCTATGTGTGTCAATGATGTCTTGACATCTGGGGCAGAACCACTATTTTTTCTGGATTATTTAGCTACTGGGAAGCTGAATCCTGAGCAGTTAACTGAAGTTGTTGCTGGAATTGCTGAAGGTTGTCGTCAGTCTGGATGTGCGCTTATTGGTGGGGAAACGGCAGAAATGCCTGGTTTTTACCAACAGGGAGAGTATG
>JBARVL010000527.1:0-2004 GCA_049646245.1 Crinalium sp.
CCCCCAGCCCCTCCCCGAATTTAGGGGAGGGGAGTTTGTTTTATGTTTAATTATGTTGAGTTACTTATCAATTTACATTTTGCTATAACAGCTTAAGAAACTTAAATTAATTAACATCCAATAGTAGACATCCTGTTTATTTGTGGTATTATATACATAATGGAAAAGGTGCGCCCATATATGCCTTCCAAATTCAGTGGCGCTGTTGTCAATTTATAGTGTTATCTAGTTTAGGCGATCGCATTTACCAAAATTAGCAGCGATTTTACAAACGAATAACTGGGGTTTACTCTTTTATTACGGCTCTGAAGTGGGTAGACAGTTTGGCAAATAAATAAATTTGATTCCGATATTTGGAAATTCTACCTGGGCTGCTTCAGTAGCAAGCATTTCAAGGATGAGTCCTTCTCCAAATTTAGGGTGAATTAGGCTTTTTCCCTTTTTAAACTTTGATGTTCCTGACAATGCTATTGACGGGGTAATTGATGGCGTTTCTGACAATGCTATTGACGGGGTAATTGATGGTGTATTATAATATATAGTTTGATTTTCATTCGCTATTGGGAAAGTTTTAGGATCAACTCGGTAGTATTCGCAATTAGCCGCTTCATTTGAATTGCAACTCTTTTTAAGAAATTTGCAAAATATGGGATTACGATCATAATTATAAAAATTTGAGCCATGATAACGGCAAAGATAGCAGTTTTTTATGGGAAGTTTTTTTGAATGTGCTTCTAATATTTTTTTGATAAAAGTTGTGCTTCTATTATCATCAAATATATCTTCATTTAAGTTCATATTGGGTAATATTTCAGAATGCACTATTAAATCGCTTTTAATTGGATTTAAAAATTCTGTTAGATCTCCTGAAAGAATGACGCTTTTTCCACTACGATAAATCACAAAAAAGCTATAATTTACAGTAGAACTAGCATAAGGTATAATACCATTTACACAGCTACCGCCACAAAAGTTATCGCTTTGATTTCTTTTAAAGTTAATAAATTTTACTTGTTCGCTTTCCGATAAGGACTGCTCATCAATAATTTGGATATCTTGGTCTTCACTTATATTAATTTCTATAATTCGATATCCAGATTGAAGTTTTTCTTTAGTTGCTTGATGGGTAACAGCTATTTCCACAAAAATTTTATCTTTATCTTCTTTATATTTATTACTGAATAACAGCAGATCGGGAATAAATCCACCTTCTTTCGGCTGTAATAATACTCTATCAAAGTATTTAGTCAAATCAAATTTGACTTGTTCTTTCTTCCATTCGCAAGTTTGTAAGAAATCATCCAAATAGTGAGTGCAAGTTTTAGTAATTTCAAACGAGATCCAAAAAGGTTTGTTTTTTTCAATACAATGATTATAAATTTCGTAAAATCTGGATTTAGCTAATTTATGTAAATAAGTTTCAGGGGAACAATTGACTTCTACATCGGATTTATGTCGGAAGTGCTTTCTTCTTTTCTCTCCTAAAACAGCAACAAGAATATTATTGCATCCCAAACATCTAAAAATTTGTTCTCGTACTTCTTTGCTTGGGCGTAAATCTTCAATGTTTATAGTCTGACCCTTTAAATCAAGACCATACTGATACTTAATTGTTGACATAGGAACTAATTTTTATAAGTAGTTTGACTATGGTGTATATAATGCAGTTTTGGGTAAGTCCTGACTAATTATCTTAAAGCAGATTGAGTAAGGAAAATAAGCGGATGGATCGATTGAATTTTAATGTATTCCAGCAGTTTTGGGCGATCGCCAAATCCTATTGGTCAGGGGATGAAAAATGGCAAGCTAGAGGGTTACTGCTGGCTGTTGTGCTGTTGCTGCTGGCTTATACGGGGTTGAGTGTGTTACTCAACAACAAGCGAGGGGCGTTGATTTCATCTCTTTCTGCCCAGGATGAGCCGCGTTTCTGGCAAACTGTGATCGTTTTCATCGGCGTGTTGGTAATTTATGCGCCTCTGTTGGCAGGATATACTTATTTGCGCG
>JBARVL010000528.1:0-23637 GCA_049646245.1 Crinalium sp.
ACTGAGGATACTGCTACGGAAGTGATTGAAACTTGGCTATCTAGTAAAGCACAAGCTATGGGTGAAACTCATCAAGTTGAGCCATTAGCGGAAATTTTAGTTGATCCGGTTTTATCCCGTTGGCAGAAACGTGCTGAGGTTGCTAAGAAAAATAATTCTTACTCCCAGTACGATCATGCTGTGGCTGTGAAATCAGTTAAGACGAGCAAGGAAAATCCAGATGAGGCTCGTGTGGAAGCAGAAGTAAATGAAACCGCACAGTTTTATCAAAATGGTGTGCTGAGGAAGTCTGGTTCCTACGATTCTAAGCTAAAGGTTCGTTATGATTTGGTACGCCAAGATAATCAATGGCGGATCAAGAATATGAAAGTTTTGAAATAACTCTAGCTGGAGATATATAACAACAGCCAAGGTGGCTCTTGACAAATCTTGATAAACATCTGCGCCATCTGCGTTTATCTGCTCACATCTGCGATCAAAAAACCACCTTATCTACAGCAATAAATCTAATGCCTTAACGCCAAAGAGCGGTTGCTATATTTTCTTACTCCCTTCCCACTATGGCGAATACCTATTTTATAAACCGCCAAGACGCAAAGAACGCCAAGGAAGAAGAATATAATCGGTAATCTTTTAATGGTTTGGGAGTAAATCTCTCAGTTATGAATTATAAGTAGCGATCGCCAAATATTATATTTTCGTCATCAGCAACAGTCAAAACTTTTTCAGTTTTGGCTTTTTTCCTTATATGTCTTTATGTCATAAAACCTTGACAATCAATTTTCTCAGAGCTTTTTGTTCACTCATTTGTCAAGAATCCATGACATATTGATCCCCAATATGCCTATAAATTCGTAAAACAAGCTGTAATAGTACTCTTAACCCCTTGACGATCGCATGGGAAATTTTGTTACATATTATTAACGAACTGATCCCCGCGATCCCAAAGCAAGACCATTTACTAGCTTTTAGGTGGTCAAGTATGGTGTAGAGTTGCTCCGCAGCGATTCACGCACTTTGGAAAATAGGGGAGTTGCTGCTAAAGAGGTCAACAAGAGATGGCTACACCAACAGGGGATCAATTTTCATTTTTGATTCAAAGATTCACAGATGGCATTTGCAACTGAGATATATTGTCCACTCAGTTTTTGACTTGTGATGTAACTGTCATCAAACCTACTGGAGACAATACCAATGGCTAAAGAACGTCCACCACTAGAAGAGATGACATTAAGGCAGCTAAGAAAGGTTGCCAGTGAATTTAGCATCTCTCGTTATAGCCGGATGCGTAAATCGCAACTACTGGCTGAAATTCAAAAAGTCCAACAAACTAAGTTCTCAATCAGTCAACCCCGTAGTCTGGAGGCGCAAGAAGAAGTGGAAGCAGCAAAGTTTGAACTCGGTCAAGAAGATCGTACTGGCGGCACACTAGCATCCGTAGATGAAGAACTTGGTGATCTCCCTGCTGGGTATGGAGAAAGCAGAATTGTTTTGATGCCTCGCGATCCACAGTGGGCTTATACTTACTGGGATATACCAAATGAACATAAAGAAGAATTACGTCGCCAAGGTGGGCAACAACTAGCTTTGCGGTTGTATGACGTAACTGACATTAACATCGAGTATCAAAGTCCTCACAGCATTCAAGAGTATCCTTCCGATGAGCTTGCCAGGGAGTGGTATTTGCCTATGCCAGTGAGCGATCGCGATTATGTTGTGGATATCGGTTATCGTTGTGCTGACGGTCGCTGGTTAGTATTAGCTCGTTCTGCACCAGTGCGCGTTCCCCCTGTTTATCCCTCTGATTGGATTGAAGATCAATTCGTTACCGTTAGTTGGGAAGAAGACTTACGCAGCCAAACTATTTTAGAACTTGTTCCTCCCAGCAAGAAAGCAGCCGCAACCGCAGCGCCAGCAGGAAGTACTGCAACTGGGTATGGCACAAGTAATGCAACTGGCAACCCGATTTACGATGACATCTTTGGCATGGCTCAATCTGCCGAAGCTCAAAGGGTTGCTGGTTCATTGTACGGTTCGATGCAACAAGCACCTGTTCACGAACAAGCAATCAGTTCCTACGTTTTCCCCTCTGGCGTAGGTATGTGGGCAGTTCCTACTGCTTCTGGCTTAAATATGTCTGGTGTGGGTATGTCTGGCGTTGGTTTCGGTGCTGCGCCATCTATCCGTCCTCGCCAGTTCTGGTTAGTTGCTGATGCTGAGTTGATTGTTTACGGTGCAACTGAACCTGATGCCACTGTTACCATTGGCGGTCGTCCAATTAAGCTAAATCCTGATGGTACATTCCGCTTCCAGATGTCCTTCCAAGACGGCTTGATTGATTACCCAATTATGGCAGTAGCGGTTGATGGTGAGCAAACTCGCTCTATTCACATGAAATTTAACCGCGAAACTCCTAACCGGAATACTAATACTAAAGCAGAAGCTGTTCCAGAATGGCTCGTTTAATTAGTATTGAGTTCTGAGTTAGTTTAATATCCTTTTCGTTTTACCTTACCTCCTAAAATTCCCTCGATTAACTTCGGGGGATTTTTGTATTTTATAAGACTTACCCAAAGCCTAAGCCACTTTTTTTCCCACACCCTCAAGGGTGGGGCTACACAAACCAAGCCCGCCTGCGCGGGCTAAGACTTTAAGCGCCTTGGCGGTTGCTATATAACGTAACTGCGTAAGTTTTGTTTTATTTAAGAGTTGGCATACTCTCAGCATCCCCCATGAGTATAAATATTCCAGCAGTTTTAAAATACGCAATTTCTGCCATCAGCCAATTACTGATCAGATTACAAATTGCTATAACAACTAAGAACTGAAAATTCATTACTATTTATGACACCTGAAGAAATTACCAGTACTCTTACCAAACTATTTGGTTCAACGGTGCAAACTCCGGGGGAAGGATTATGGCAGGTAGAGGAGCCTAAGTTTCGGATATTAGTGCTACTTTCAGATGATCAATCTTGGTTAAGAGCGATAATTCCGATTACACGAGCAGAAGAAGCTCAACCTTTTATTGAACAAATCTTAGAATCTAATTTTGATGATACTCAGGATACTCGCTATGCTTTTCATCAAGGAGTATTGTGGGGGGTTTTTCAGCATAATCGGGAGAGTTTGACTGTAGCAGATTTTAATGATGCGATCGCTCGTCTGCTTTCTCTAAATGAGCGGGGTTTATCCGACAGTTTCAATCAATTTGTGGAAGCACGTATTCGGCAAATCGTCCAAGTTGCTAAAGTTCAGGGGCAATCACTAGAAGCAACCATGCAAACTTTAGACCGCTTCTATGAAGAAGGACTTATGGGTGAATTAGACCAAGGAAGTCAGGCGCGTGAACAAGTGTTAGCTATATGGCGACGGCAATTGGAACGTTTGTGGACAGAAGCATAAATTCTATACTGGCGAATTTAGTTATCAGTAGCTTCTCAGCTTCATTTATCCACTTCCCATGCTGTAGTAGTAATTAATCCTGATTTTTCGACTTTGGCATGGACATTATTGAAATCTTGAAACAAGACTACCAAAGATTCCCAGTTGACCAAACATATAGCATTTATGCTGAAAATGTTTATTTTCAAGACCCGCTTAATAAATTTAGAGGAGTTAAGCGATATAGACAAATGATAGGTTTTATCAAGCAGTGGTTTATTAATCCTCAGCTTGACCTCCATGAGATTAACCAGTTGGGAGACACCATAAAAACTCGCTGGACACTTAGCTGGACTACCCCTCTACCTTGGAAACCTCGCATAGCTATTCCTGGCTGGAGTGAGTTAAATCTCAATGCTGAGAAACTAATTGATAGCCATATAGATTACTGGGATTGTTCCCGCTTCGACGTAATCAAGCAACATCTGCCCCACAAAAGCTAAAGTGAATAAATGTAACTAATTCTCAGGCGGGGCTTAACTATCCATGCGCTTAATCTTAATGACTGGCAAAGGGGGAGTAGGTAAAACCTCCGTAGCCGCCGCTACTGGCTTACGGTGTGCTGAATTGGGCTATAAAACGTTAGTGTTGAGTACTGACCCCGCACACTCGTTAGCAGATAGTTTTGATCTGGAAATGGGGCATGAACCCCGACTTGTGAAACCGAATTTATGGGGTGCAGAACTTGATGCTTTGATGGAACTGGAAGGTAATTGGGGCGCAGTCAAGCGTTACATTACTCAAGTTTTGCAAGCGCGGGGATTAGAAGGTGTCCAAGCTGAAGAGTTAGCCATTCTCCCAGGTATGGATGAGATTTTTGGCTTGGTGAGGATGAAACGCCACTATGATGAAGGCGATTTTGATGTTCTCATCATTGATTCAGCGCCGACTGGTACTGCATTGCGTTTATTGAGTTTACCAGAAGTAAGTGGCTGGTATATGCGGCGTTTTTATAAGCCATTTCAAGCTGTATCTGTGGCACTGAGACCTATTGTTGAACCTTTTTTTAAACCAATTGCGGGTTTTTCTTTACCTAATAAAGAGGTAATGGATGCACCCTATGAGTTTTATCAACAAATTGAAGGGCTGGAAAAGATTTTAACTGATAATACTTTAACTTCGGTGCGACTGGTAACAAATCCAGAAAAGATGGTGATTAAAGAATCTTTACGCGCTCATTCTTACTTATGTTTGTATAACGTTGCTACTGATTTAATAGTAGCAAATCGGATTATTCCTGAAGAAGTAACTGATCCATTTTTCAAACGTTGGAAGGAAAATCAGCGACAATATCGGGAAGAAATTCACGAAAATTTTAGCCCTCTTCCTGTTAAAGAAATTCCGCTTTTTTCGGAAGAAATGTGTGGGTTGCCTGCATTAGAGCGTTTGAAAGAGTTGCTTTATAAGGATGAAGATCCATCACAAGTTTATTACAAAGAAACAACTCTTAAGGTGGTTCAAGTTAATAATCAATACAGTTTAGAACTTTATTTACCAGGGGTTCCTAAAGAGCAAGTGCAGTTAACTAAGACTGGTGATGAATTAAATATTAGGATTGGTAATCATCGCCGTAATTTAGTATTGCCACAGGCGTTAGCGGCTTTGCAGCCTTCTGGTGCGAAGATGGAGGAGGATTATTTGAAGATTAAGTTTTCATAACCCCACCCCCCAACCCCCTCCCCGCAAGCAGGGAGGGGGAGTAAGAGGGGCATGATTTATGAATAAGTGATTTTTCGGATTAGCCCACAGGTTGAAACCTGGGGAACCAGACAAACAAAGCCCGCCTGCGCGGGCTTTAATATTGATGGTGAGTTATGGAATCGCACTTATTAAGTAAGTCAACCTAATTAAACTAAGAACAGTTAAAAGCCTTGTTCTTCTAACCATCTAGTTAAGTCGTTTGGTTGAGAAAAATCTAACAGTGCTTCTCCTAAATCATCTAATTGTGGAATTGATAATTTCTGTAGACGCTGTTGTATATCGGGATTAACACCACCAAAGCGACGATTGATATGACGCATAATTACAACAAGTCTTCCTTGTTGTAAACCTTGCTGGAATCCTTTCTGAAAAATATCTTGATAGATCACAGATTCCTGCATATTTTCCTTTTTTAAATTCCTTTTTCATCTAACCAAATCGTTAAATCATTTAGTTGAGCAAAATCTAATATCGCTTCTCCTAAACTCTCTAATTGTGAAGTTGATAATCTTTGGAGACGCTGTTGTATATCGGGATTAACACCTCCAAAGCGACGATTTAGCTGACGCATAAGTACAGCAAGTTCTCCTTGCTGTAAACCTTGTTGCAATCCTTGTTGTAATCCTTGCTGCAATCCTTGTTGCAATCCTTGCTTTAAACCTTGCTGTAATCCTTTTTGGAGGATATCTTGATAAATTACAGATTCCTGCATATTTTCCTCTCTAAATAACTAACGGATTAAATCTTTTTCAAACCTTAAACCTGCCAAAACTTCTACACAGGCGGTGACTTCTTGTCGTTGATCTGGTTCTTCAATCATAGCTACTCTGGATGCTATTTCTTCTAATAAGGTATTAGGAGAATTAGTTTGAGCTAGAGTAGCTAAGGGTAATAGTGCTGGGTTCGCTAAAAGTGCTTCTGCATCTTGTTCCCACAAGCGAATTACTCGATATCTATGTCTAGTGTTCCTTTCTTCAAAGGTATCTGTAAATACAGATGGGGAGTTGGTGCGCTTGAGGAAAATTACTACTTGTTGTATGGGAGAACTATATTCGTCATATAGTCTTACCCAATATTTCAGCATTCTGAATGGTAGCGGGGGATCTGATGCAGGTAGGGTTTGAAATTCAATTTGCAGAATTTGGTTTGCACTTTGCAGTAAAGTTAAGGAATCAGCCCGAATGGGTTCTACGCTGAGTTCGGTTTTGAGTACCTGAATATCAGTGATTTTGGTTGATAATAACCAACTAGCAAATTCCGCAGGATATTGTTCTGCTAGATATTTACAAATGTTATCTATAGCCAAGGGTAAAAGTGTGTAGAGTTAGTTTTTTGATATTCTACAAGAAGTTAATGAATTAGGCGATCGCACTTTTTTTTTACACATTTTCATATCATAACCCGCAGGTTGAAACCTGGGGCTATACAGATGAAGCCCGCCTGCGCGGGCTATATAATTAGTGGTGAAATATAACTTGTGCGATCGCACTTTTATCTAATAATGCGATCGCCACCTCATTGGTGAAGATAACCAAAGCGAGGTTGACTAAAAACATCTATTTTTGGGGTGGAAGCAAAGGGAGAGGAAGTATAGGTTATTAGAATAGTTCTGTTTTAAATAGGTTTAATTGAAATGCACCTTCTTTTTTTAAGATCCAACTATCATCCCCATTATGTTCTGCAATGTCTTCTAAAATATTTAAAATTGTTTGATTTTCGGGTGTAGTTCCATTTTTCAAAAGTGGTAATATATTTAATATTATTTCGTCAAAATGTGCGCTTCTATTTTCTCGCTCCATTCTGCGTAAATAGCTAATTAAATAATATTTAATTCTCAACCTTACATCAATATGCGACTTAAATTTGGTGTTTTTCTTTAGAGTAAACAATTCAGTGTCTTCGTTGTAATTAAAATTTTCCATTAAAATAGGGGTGAGATCTGAATATTCCCTTTTTAATAAATCTAAGAAACCAAGCTCTAAGCCTTTAATAATTAACTCATCATTAATTTGCTCAAGGTTTGCACCGTTGTCTCTTGCGATAACTCCCTCAATTGTCTGGATCACAATATCAGCAGTGTCCATACCAAGATTAGCTTTCATAATTGCTCTTGGACTGTGAACTTTCCGAAAATTAATGATTAATTGTCCAGATAACACTGTAAAAGGATTTTGCCTCTTTTTAAAGCTGGTTTGTCCGTTTTTTTGAGGTGTAGCACCAATATATTCAAAACCACAGCTTTCTGCTGTATTAATAATTAGTTCCCAAAACTCAGGATCTTTATGTGCAAATACAAATGACAACCATCGGTCATATTTAAGTACTCGGTACATCTCTCTAATGCTTTGTGAAATTAATTCATTATATTGTTCCTTGGTTTTTTGATTTTCTCCACCTTCAATTGCTTCTTGCTCATAGTCTGACTCAGTTACTTCTAAGTCTAACCAAGCATTCCACATTATTGATAAATCTAAATAGGGAATTTTCTTTCCATAAGGCGGATCGGTGTAGATATAATCTACACTTTCATGTGGTATAAAACTTAAATCAGTTGCTGTACCCTTAATAATTTCTACATTAGAAATAGTATTTTCGTTGATCCAATATTCTATTTCTTGTTTAGCAAAGCTTACTTTTTTAAATCTCAGGTTAAAATAAGTCAAAATATCAATATCTACGGATGAATGAGCAATTCTATACCTGTAGTACCTAAAAGCGGAAGAATCACCCTGTCCCTCGCGAGGTTTATTTGGTGTTGTATGATAGGTCAAATTTGCTTTTGTAAGCAAACCAGAAAACATTAACATCAATGAACTTCTTATATTAAGATTATTCTCTTTTTGAATAATTGATTTTAATAAAGCTAACTGAGCTAATTGTTTTTTTGTAAATAATTCTTCAATTGTGTCTACATCAGAATTTTTAGGAAGTACAATTCCTTGAGGATAAGGATATTTTTTTAATACTTTGTCAATATCTTTTTCGCTAACTGGCTCTTGATTTTGATATTCAGTTCTTACTCTTTCAAAGGCTTCAGTAAAATCATCTTGATCTATGGGTGCTATCAATGATTGCACTAAAAATACAGCCATTGGATTAATATCTATGCTAATAGCCTTTCTATTATTCATCAAAGCTTCAATTGCTGTAACCCCACTACCTCCAAAAGGATCAAGGACTAAATCACCAGGCTGACTGTAGTTTTTGATATATTCAGCAACCACATTCCAAGATTGCTTTGTGAAATAACCATGAACCCCAAAATGTCTTTTTGCCTGTTGCTTTCTAACAGGAATTTCTTTGAGCAACGGTCGGTTACTATACTCAAAATTAGCTGTGAGCTTGATAGGTGATTTTGTAGTCTCGTATGTAAAACTTTTGCCAGCCTGAAAACTGAGAGGCGACAAGTAGGAATTTAGCGTTTCCCAATAACTTTCTATTTCATCAATAGAAAAAAGTAGTATAGGTGTATTGGTTTCTAGAGTTCTAAAAAGCGAAAATTCTAAGCCATTACAAAGAGCAAAATAATTACTTCTAATTTCAGGATGAGTTGCATAACTATAAACTTGCTCTACATTGTCTCCATTTCTTATGTTTTCACTAGGAGCTTTAGCATCAAGCACCCAAGCAAAACTATTCTCAACTTTTAAAATATAGTCAGGGATAAGGTTTATAGGTCGTTTCTTACTCCCAATTTTTAAAAATTGGTGCTGCAAAGTCTTACTGCGAACTATATTTTCTTGCTCGTAGCCAAGTGCTTTGATGATAGGAAGTATAATTATTTCTCTTACACTATCTTCTTTAAAATCTGGATTTCGATTTAAGGATTGAAAATTTATATTACCGAAAAGCTCTCTTGAAAGCATATATACTTAATCTTAAAATTTTAAGTAACTCAGTCTATGCTACCTGATTTTATTGATGTAGTAAAGTCCGTAAATCAGCGTTCTCGGCATTTTGGAGAGAATAACGCTTAATTAACTCTTGGTGGATAATAGCTAAAAAATCTCCTGGTTTGTTGAGTCCTTCTGCAAAAATATTAAAATAACAAGTAAGTTTAGTAAGTAAAATATATTTAGCAGCAGTAGCACTTTTACCCAAACAAATTTAATCATAAAATAAAAAGCCCCCTCCCCGTTGCGGGGAGGGGGTTAGGGGGTGGGGTTCCTCAACTCCTAATCTGCACAGGCATCACCAAATAAGTCATCTTCAACCCACCCAAAGGAGTTAAAATCACAGGGCTAGTTGCCCCATTCAACTGCAATTGAATCTCCGTAGCAGGTAACGCTTTCAACCCATCCATCAAATACTTAACATTGAAAGCGATATCTATATTATCTCCACTAACTTGTGCAGGCAAAGATTCTCTCCCCTTCCCCACATCCTGCGCTTCCACTGATAAAGACACCTGCTGATTATCACTGTCTATCGTAAATTTAACCAGATTATTCTTCTGATCGGCTAATACAGCAATTCTTTCCAGCGCACTTAATAATTGTCGTCTATCCAGCGTTATTTGTCGCTCAAACGTATTTGGAATTAATAGACGATAATTAGGATATTGTCCTTCTAAAGTACGACTGGTTATGCGTTGGTTAGCCAACTCAAAAACTACTTGTCCTTGATCAATATATAAAGTTAGTGACTCACTTACTTGTCGAGTTCCTACCATCCTTTCCAGTTCCCGCAATGCCCTAGCTGGAACCGTTACCTCAAATTCTTCCATATCATGGTTAGACTGAGGTTCTTCACCTTCGGCTACATCTTGGTTAGTAGTCTCGACAACTGCCAAACGGTGTCCATCAGTAGCAGCAAATTCTAAACTATCCTGTTTTGCTGTGAGATGAACTCCTGTTAATACCTGCTTAGTTTCATCAGTGCTAGTTGCAAACAACGAACCTTTTAAACCTTCCAGCAAGGCGCTAGTGGGTAAATTAATTGGTTCAACATTTTCTACTACAGGCAATTCGGGGAATTCTTCGGTTCCCATACCTCTAACTTGATATTGCCCAGAAGCAGAAGTGATAGTTGCGATCGCTTCTCCCACCTCATCATCCAGCGTAATCTCTCCATCTGGCAAGCGGGAAACAATATCATTTAACAACTTAGCAGGTAAAGTCAGATGCCCACCTTCCTCTACTTGCGCCGCAAACTTTATCTGAATGCCGAGACTAAGATCAAACCCCGTCAGGCTTACCTGCTGAGTATCCTGATGCGCTTCCAGCTTAACATTTGCTAACACCGGATGAGTCGGGCGCGATGGCACAGCGCGGCTAACCAAGGATAGGTTAGTACTCAGATCATTTTGCGTGCAAACCAATTTCATGGAATTTCTCTTTTCTGCCTGGGAATGGCTCAAACATCTATTATGAGCTTGCTGATTGTAGCAAACACCAAGACTTTTCTACCTTAGCAAACACTCAATAGTCAATTTCATCAATGTCTTTGTAACATATTTCTATGTGGAAAATGTGGAAAACTCTGTAAAAAGAATCGGGCGATCGCTATTTTCCCGAATCACAGCCTGTGGAAAAGATGTGTAAAACTTGCCCTATTTTTCAATCAGTTTCATCAAAATTTTTTGTCTTAAGCCCGCGCAGGCGGGCTTAGTTTGTCTAGCCCCAGGCTTTAGCCTGTGGGAATTTATTTAAATTACATTAATTAACGTTGAGAAATTGCCCTGAGTGCATCAACTAACTGGCGTAACTTTTGAGCTACATCAGGATCACTTTCCCGTAATTGGGCAACCTTTTCGCAACTATACATTACCGTAGTATGGTCTTTGCCTCCAAACTCTTCTCCAATTCTAGGTAAACTTAAAGCCGTATGGTGACGCATCAAATACATCCCAATTTGCCTTGCCGAACTAATTTCTCTACGCCTAGAATGGCTTTTTAAATCTTCAATAGAAACATTAAAAGCATCTGCAACCGTAATTAATATCGCCTCCGGTGAAATTTGCACCTTCTCAGTTGTTGGGTTAAGAATTGGTGCAAGATTATCCACAGTCATAGCTAATCCTGAAATTGAAATATATGCTACTGCCCTAATTAATGCTCCCTCAAGCTCCCGAATATTTGATGTATAATTAGTAGCAATGTATTCAATCACATCACGCGGAAGACGCATATTTTCATATTCTGCTTTCTTTTGTAAAATTGCCATTCTTGTTTCTAAATCTGGGCGTTGAATATCAGCAATCAACCCCATAGAAAAACGAGAACATAAACGCTCTTGCAAACGCGGAATTTGATTAGGAGGTCTATCAGAAGCTAGTACTACTTGCTTTCCGGCTTCATGCAAAGTATTAAAAGTATAGAAAAATTCCTCTTGAGTATATTCCTTTCCTTCAATAAATTGAATATCATCTACTAATAAAACATCGGCTGCTCTATAGTGTTCGCGAAAAGTTTGTAAACTGTCTTTACGAATAGCAGCTATTAAATCATTAGTAAATTGCTCAGTGGAAACATAAAATATCTTAGAATCAGGAGAAATTTCTAATCTGTAGTGACCAATTGCTTGCATTAGGTGAGTTTTTCCTAAGCCAACACCTCCACATAAAAATAAAGGATTAAACTCACGACCTGGAGATTCTGCTACTGCTAAAGAAGCAGCATGAGCCATACGATTATTAGAACCAACAACAAACCTTGAAAAAACGTATTTAGGATTTAATTGTGTTGGTCGAGGGCGATGGGTTGGCGTTTCTTGAATATTTTGCGTAGGAGGTAAAGACCATGATAATTCTGCCTCGCCAGTAGTAAAAGTTTTATCTCCTCCATCAACTGTGAGATAAATTTCTACTGGATAACCCAGAATACTTTGTACTACATCAGCAATAGTTTTGATGTAATACTTCTGCAACCAATTTCGCGCAAACGGGTTGGGAGTGGAGATGACCAAGCAGTTATTATCTAGTTGTTCAGCACTAGCAGTTTTTATCCAAGTTTCAAAGGTAGGACGGCTTAACTGTAGCTGCAAACGTTCCAATACCTGGTTCCACAGTTGTTCAAGGGATAGATTCACTAGACTTACCTCCAACCGCTAATTTTGATATTTTCCACCCGCAGAGACCAGAATAGTATTATCCACTGTGAAAAGCGATTGTGCGATCGCACACCCCCAAATATCCCCTTTAACCAGACTGCGCCATGACTGAAATCCTAGAAATCTCCCAACTTGGCAATTCTATCCTGCGACAACAAGCACAACCCATAGAAAATATTCACGACGAACATATCCAAAAGCTGATTGACGACTTAATCGCTACAGCCATAGCATCTAACGGCGTTGGCATAGCAGCGCCACAAACAGCCCAATCTTATCGTTTATTCATTGTGGCATCTCGTCCTAACCCCAGGTATCCTACCGCCCCGAAAATGGAACCTACAGCAATGATTAATCCCAAAATCATTGCTCATTCATCGGAGGTAGTCAAAGGTTGGGAAGGTTGTTTGAGTATTCCAGGTATTCGCGGTTTAGTTCCTAGATATCAAACTATTGAAGTCGAATACACCAGCCGTGATGGTAAGTTACATCGTCAAGAATTAACAGATTTTGTTGCTCGGATTTTTCAACATGAATACGATCACCTTGATGGCATCTTATTCATAGATCGGGTAGAAAATACCCAAGAACTTATGACTGAGCAAGAATATCAGCAACAACTTGTTCCACAACCTAAGTGATTTGTAGGATGGGTTGAACGATAGTGAAACCCATCAAATCATTAGTTATCAGGTTTTGAAATGTACCCACTTGTAAAACTTTGAGGACTATAGATGACTGACGATCAAAATAACTCCCCTATAAAGCATAGTGTATCTAGACTTCCATCTCAAGAAACTATAGCTCCCTGGCTTAATGCCAAAAGAAAGAAAGGTACTTATCCAAAAGATACTAATCGAACTGGCAAATGGCTAATATTTGTTCCTACAGAAAAAATAGATAATATTTGGTTAACAATTAAAGAAGCAACAGAGGAAGGTATTTTAGGGAGTGCTGCAAAAGTTTCAACTGCGATGGGTGGAGCAAATTCTACAGATCCAAACGAAAATGTTATTTGCGTTTACACCTATGATTGGGCTGACGAACAAGATGTTATGCGTATTCGTGAGGAGCTTAGAAAAATGGGGATAACAAGGAAAATACCATATAAAACAGATGAAGCTACACGATCTGGAAAATATAGAGCAACAGGACATCAAAAAATTAGTAAATACTGGGAATGAAGCAAGAAGCTACTAATAATATTAGGTAAACAATAATGAATTGCTTCCATTGCTTAATTTGTATATAGCAATTTTCAGTCAAGTCAGGTACAAAGATTAAAAAATATTGTAGTGCGAGCATCTTGCTCGCTAGAAATCTATTGCGAGCATCTTGCTCGCACTCCTTTACCTCATAAATATGAAAAATGCTATATCTTAAGCGTGAGAACAAATAACCTTCTATAGCAATTTTAGATTATGCTATAAAAGGTTATTTATAGGGCTTATTTTTACATTCTTTCTAAAACTGGAATACCCAACAAAGATAATCCTAGTTTCAAAGTTCTAGCCGTCAAATCACACAAAGCTAACCTTGATATACGTTGCGCTTGTTCCGCTTGCAGTACAGGACAGCGATCATAAAATTGATTAAACTTCTGACTAAGTTCAAACAAATATTGACACAAACGATTTGGCATTAAATCTTGTTCAACCTCTCTTAAAACTTCACTCAGTTGTAAGAGATGCTTTGCCAAAACTAATTCTGTTTCTTCCTGCAACAAAATTTTGGCATCCGCACCCAAGTTATCAAAATCAATGCCACCTTTACGGCTAATTCCTTGAATCCGCACATAAGCATAAAGCATATAAGGTGCGGTATTACCTTGCAAAGCCAACATTTTATCGTAACTAAAGACATAATTGCTGGTACGATTTTGGCTTAAATCAGCATACTTAACCGCACTAATACCAACAGTTTTAGCTACGTTTTCAATAAATTCTTCAGTTTCTTCCCGTCCTTCTTCCTGTAATCTAGTTTTTAAGTCAGTACGCGCCCGTGCGATCGCCTCATCCAATAAATCACGCAACCGCACCGTTTCCCCAGAACGAGTTTTCAGCTTTTTATTATCTTCCCCTAACACCAGCCCAAAGGGAACATGAACCACTTTAACATCATCTGGAATCCACCCCGCCCGTCGTGCTACTTGGAAAAACTGAGCAAAATGATTTGCTTGTCCAGCATCCGTAACATATATAATACGTTCCGCGCCATCCTGTTCAATCCGATAACGCAATGCTGCTAAGTCAGTAGTAGCGTAGTTATAACCGCCATCCGACTTTTTCACAATCAACGGTAGAGGCTGTCCTTCCTTATTAGTAAAACCATCCATAAAAACGCACATAGCACCAGCGTTTTCTACTAACAAACCCAGTTTATCTAAATCTTCTAAAACTGCTGGTAGCAAAGGATTATAAAAAGATTCACCACGTTCTTGCAGATGAACATCCAGTAAATCATAAATTACCTGAAACTCGCGCCGCGATTGCTCACACAATAACTGCCAAGCCCTGTTA
The DNA here is from genome assembly GCA_049646245.1 of Crinalium sp. Taxonomy (GTDB): domain Bacteria; phylum Cyanobacteriota; class Cyanobacteriia; order Cyanobacteriales; family PCC-9333; genus Crinalium. The sequence goes on from JBARVL010000528.1 coordinate 14,715, forward strand.
GTATCTTCAGCACCAGCTTGCAGTTTAACAACTTCCTGCCGCGCTACTTCTTGAAATTCCTGATCTTCATCAAACCGCTTCTTAGCTTGACGATATAAAGAAACTAAATCACCTAAATCCAAAGCATTAGCTGTAGTCAAAGCTTCTGGATATGCTTCCCGCAAATAAGCGATCAACATTCCAAACTGAGTACCCCAGTCGCCAACATGATTCAATCGCAGGACATTATGACCCCCAAATTCCAGAATCCGAGCAATGCAATCTCCAATAATAGTAGAGCGCAAATGCCCAACGTGCATTTCCTTGGCGATATTAGGGCTAGAAAAATCAACTACTACTCGTTGTTTAGTTTTTGGAGATTCAACCCCCAAGCGAGAATTAGTTTGAATAGCATTCAGTTGGGCTTCTAAGTATTCGGGTTTGAGTGTGAAATTGATAAAGCCTGCACCTGCCACAACAGGCGGTTGACAGATATCATTTACATCAAGATGCTGAACAATTGCTTCTGCGATCGCTCGTGGCGGCTTCCCCAACCGCTTAGTCAGAGATAGAGGCGCATTTGACTGATAATCACCAAACTTAGGATTACTAGCATTTACCAGCATAGGATCACATCCAGCATACTCACTGCCAAAGGCTGCAATCAAAGCCTGTTCAAATTTCTTTTTTAGTTGTTCTACCGTAGAATTCATTGAGCTTTTGTTGGGGATTTAACCGAGCGTTTCTTTCTCCTCCATACTACTAAGGTCTAGGTTCATACTCAAATCCAACCAAGTTGAGCGAGTAATTGGCGCACTGCTGGATATATAATCCACACCCGTTTCAGCAACAGCGCGAATAGTTTCCAAAGTGATATTACCCGAAGCCTCAATCTTGATGCGGTCATTGCGATCGCGAATCATCTCTACAGCTTGACGCATCATCTCCAACGGCATATTGTCCAGCATGATAATATCCGCCCCATACTGCAAAGCTTCTTTAACTTGCGCCAGTGTTTCCGTCTCCACCTCTATAGTTAACGGATAAGGCATTTGAGAACGGATGCGAGTAATAGCTTTTTCTATTCCTCCAGCCGCCTCAATGTGATTATCCTTAATCATCACTGCATCATCTAATCCCATCCGATGATTAACCGCCCCTCCCACCTGAGTAGCGTACTTTTCCAGCAGTCTTAATCCAGGGGTAGTTTTGCGAGTATCCACCAGCTTTGTTGGTAAATCTGCTATTTGCTCAACATATTTACGAGTTAATGTTGCAATTCCACTTAGTCGCATAGCTAAATTTAAAGCAACTCGTTCTCCCGTCAACAACGCTGATAACGACCCCTGCATCTGTGCAATAACCTGTCCTCGCTGACAAACTTCGCCCTCAGCAGCGACAGGGAGAAAATTAGCACTTGAATTCAAAAGCTGAAATACTCGCCCAGCTAAAGGTAATCCTGCAATTACTCCAGCTTCTTTAGCAGTCCACGAAGCTTGACCAGAACTAGATTCCCAGCCTAACAACCCTTGAGTTGTGCGATCGCCCCGACCAATATCTTCTAGTAACCAATTGTGGAGGAGTGGGTCTAGTACTATCCAGGGAGGTAAAACTGCGATCATTTGTTTTAGTTGCTCAGTCATAGCCATTGCCTCTTTACCAGAAAATTGGGTTTAAGCTTTCCCGTCATAGATCGGACGGCTTTATATTAAAAAGATATGATTTTAAACATACTTTTAACGATTCCAATAAGACTCTTATTTTGTAAAATAGAGAAGTGGAAAGGTAATCAACCACGTTAAAAACCTCGCATCTAACTGATGCACTGAACCTTGATAACCTAAGCTAGGGCGTTCCGCAGAGAAATGTTTCTGCGGGTAAAAGTTTAGAACACCAAGCAATAGAGAACCGAGTAATCGTGTTTAAACTATACGGTAGGGCATACCGAGTGCGATTCGTTTCTTAAAAATGAGTAGCAATACTCAAGGATAAGAGCTTCAGTAGAGTAATCCATAAGGTTGACACTCCCCCCTCAAGCTTGCGCTGTGACGGGAGATTCTTGCTTCACTGAAACTTGCTTTTTGGTACAAGTACCAAAGAGTCTTACAGTTTCTCCACAAGCTTGAAATTCTGTGTGTCCCACAGTATTTGACAGTATTCTTATACCTTCTTCCCATAAATTTTGTGTGGCGTTTTCATCTCTATCATGGTGGGTTTTACACTCTGGGCAAACCCATTCACGAATACTGAGATTTAATGAATTGTTCTTAACTTTGCAACTATTACAAAGCTTGCTACTGGGAAAGAATCTGTCAACTTGAATAAATATTCCTCCCTCTCTATCTAGTTTATAACTGATAAAATTAAGCAGCATTCCCCAACCAGCATCTAATATTAATTTCGCTAGTTTGGTTCGTGCCAACCCTTTGATACAAGGGTTCTCAGCTATAATGACTTGGTTATCGTCAACTAATTTTCTTGAGAGTTTGTGAAGGAAATCTTGCCTGGTATTTGCTATTTTTTCGTGAACTCTAGCAACTCTTTTGATTTGTTTTTGACGATTTAAAGACCCTTTTTTCTTTTGGGATAATGCTTGTTGTCTACGTTTTAAACGTTTAGCATATTTTCTAGTAGGTTTAATGGAATCAACTTTATTAAAGTCTTTTCCATCAAACGCAGTAACTAGGTTACTTAAACCTAAGTCAATGCTTGTTATTTTCCCTTCCTTGCTATTTGTTAAATCATCAGTTTCAAATAAGATTGCAGCAAAATACTTATCTGTACTGGTTTTTGAAACAGTTACAGATTTGATTTTACCGTTAATACTTTTTGAAATACTTGCTTTAACAATGCCCAATTTGGGTAATTTTAACCCACCATTTTTAATTGAACAGCTTTCAGGATAACGAATTGACTGCTTTCTATGTTTGCTTTTGAACTTAGGAAATCTTGCTCTTTTAGCAAAAAAGTTTTTAAAGCCAGATTCTAAGTTTTTAAGTGTTTGTTGCAAGGTAGCAGCAGTTACTTCTGTTAACCATTCATAATCAGATAGCTTTTTGAGTTGTGTAAGATCCTTTGCCATGTCGCAATAGCTCATACCCTTACCCGTTTCTTGATACTGAGTGTTAGTTTTGTTCAGGTAATAATTAAATACAAATCTAGAACAGCCAAAGCTTTTAACTAAAGCTTCACGAGTTCCTTTATTTGGATAAATTCTAACCTTGAGTACGTCTAACATCAGTCATGTTGAGCTAAACTTGTCTGGATGTTAACACTTGGCGCTCAAAGATGTCAACTTCATATCATAACTGTTTCAGGTCTGTTTACAAACTTAACGCTCACGTCGTTCTCGTGGTAAAATATCGTAGACGAACTACCAAGTCCTACCGCCCTGGTGTGGGGTTGAAAGCACACAAACAACCTGTGCGATTCGTTGTGTGATGAATCACGGTAATCAGTCCGTACATAATCACACCTATCAATTAGAAAGATAGAACTCTCGGTTTGATGCAGGTGAAAGCCCTGCCTACCAGACTCAGGTATGACTCCCTATCTTGCCCACACTGACCAAACTCAGTTTTCGGAGGGTGAAGCTGGAAGGCGCAATCAGACATCAATTGTGGGATGACACTGGCGCTAATGGGGAATCCTCACGGTGAAACAGAATCTAGAAAAGCAACCCATTGTGGAGCGAGGCACAATAACAAAAACCTCGACTTGACTGGAGCTTATTCCCGCAGCACATAGGTTGAGTAGCTGTGCGAGTCTAGGGAATTCAGTGGTTGAATTGATTCCACCTAAAAGGATGAACAATCTAACCGAAGGAACGAATAAAAACAGAATGTGGGTCAAAGAGGTTGTCGAACCTCAAGTAGGACAGACGAGTGTCGGAATCCCCACAATCTGGGTAGGATTCAGCGTAATTGCTGAAAGGTGTTCAGAAAAAACGAACTGGAGAAGAGTATGTTTAGACGCAGCAGCAATGAAGCGCGAAACTTGGAAGAATCTGCCCTGGAAGAAATTCCAGAAAGATTTATTCCGCCTCAATCATGCGAGTGTTCAAAGCAATTCAGGTTGGAGACAAGCGAAAAGCTATGTCCCTGATTAGGTTGATACTCAAGTCAACCGCAGCTAGGATGCTGGCAATACGTCAGGTAACACAGCTAAACGCTGGGTGCGACTCGTTCGTAGCCTAATACATAAGCTACGGTGAGAACGTCAAGGTCGAACCTTGAAAATCTCATAACTGTTCTTTGGATGTAGGAGAAAGCCCTACCCTTCAAGGTTAGAATTGACTCCCTATCTGTCCACGCCGATGTTAATCACTCTTGGCGAAGCTGGAAGCAGGGCGCAATCAGGTCCAAACCAGATAGGCACACTGGCGCTAACGGGGAAATATAGCAACCGCCAAGGCGGTTGAGGCATAAACTAAAGTAGACCTTGACAAAGGCTCCGGCGTTGCCGGAGCGAAACCGATGCCCAAACCTTATAGTTATGACCTACGCCAAAAAGTAATCCAAGCAATCTTACTGGATGGCTTAAAGATTAGTGAAGCCAGCGTTATATGAGCGCATTAGCCGCAACACTATTAGACTATGGTTAAAGCGACAATGCGAGACTGGGAATTTTCAAGCTTTGCCAAATCAACCACCAGGTAATGGACATAAAATTACAGATTGGGAAAAATTTATCTCATTTGTTGAGGTTCATCACTAGCTCCTGTAGAAACCTGACCAAAGATGATTTCCTCTGCGGAGCGCCCGCCTAGCAAAGTCGCCAGTTTTCCACGCAATTCATCTTCATGGTAGTTTGTTCCACACACTAATGTGACCGAGTGCCAATATGAGTTTACTGACTACAGGCGCTACGAAATTTTTCTGGTAATGCTTGAGAGTTAGAAATTTGGTTGCAATCCAATAGCAACTCAGTTATCTTAGTCAAAGCCACCAGTGATTCCACATCACTAATTGGGTTGAAACTCAAGTCCAGATAAGTTAATTTAGTCAAATTCGCCAGTGGTTTTACATCACTGATTTTGTTTTCACTCAAGTTTAGCGTAGTTAATTTAGTCAAACCAGTCAGTGGTTTTACATCACTGATTTTGTTGTTACGCAAGTTCAGCTCAGTTAATTTAGTTAAACCTCTTAGTGGTTGAACATTACTGATTTCGTTGTTATACAAGCCCAGCATAGTTAATAAGCGCAAACCAGCCAGTGGTTTCACATCACTGATTTCGTTGCTCTCCAAGGACAGGGAAGTTAATAAGCGCAAACCAGCTATTGGTTTCACATCACTGATTGGGTTGTTACGCAAGTCCAGCTTAGTTAGATTAGTTAAACCCGCCAGTGGTTTTAAATCACTGATTGGGTTGCCACACAAAATCAGATCGCTTAATTTAGTCAAACTCGCCAGTGGTTTCACATCATTGATTTTGTTTATACACAAGTTAAGTGTATTCACATTACGAAGTGCTTGAATTCCCTCTAATGAGGTTATTTCTGCCTCACCGAGATTTAAAACTTTTACCCCTTGCAGAACATTTAACGTAAATGGCTTGTCCCCAATGTCTAGCTGCCGCCTAATCGCAGCTTCCAACTTAGCATCCTTAAATTTAACTTCGCTCTGAGCCTGCACGGGTTTCTTGGCTATAACTCGCTTTTTCGCTGTAACTCGCTTTTTGGCTTTACTAACTTTGGTAGAGGAAACAGTTTTGGCATAGCTTGGTGCAGTAAGTACTATTGAATCTATCACCATACCCCCAGTTACACCGATGAATAAAGCCGAAGCGACAATAACTTTAACGGGTAATTTAGTAGTAATAAATTTAACAGAATTAGCAATAGAAGATAAAGAATTTTTAATAGTGTAGGTAAGTTTCATTCTTTTTTGAGTAATTATTGAACTCGATTGATTTCAGTATTTCCTGACTACCTCAACACTGGGGGTGAGTAGTTACCACTTTCTCTATGCGTCTACAAGACAGTTGTTTAAAAACTGAATTTTTGGTTATTAGTAGTAATTTAATATTGGTCAGTTATACAATTGGCTAATTTGAGATTTGGAATATAAATATAAATACAGCACTCTTTAATAAGAGCTATCGCTCTTTAACGATTAAAGTCTTTGACCCGCCTAACTTTGATCTGGTTCCACTGCCTACCCATTTTTTATGAAGACCTAATCGCTGGTGAGTGCTGTGTTGTTAAATTTGTAGCGCCCTAGAACTACATAAGTAAATCAAGATGCACTCTTTACGACATATCAGTTCATTAATGAACTAACAATTGGTAGCCGTGAATTGTGCGATAGCACAGTCCAGCTTCGCTCTTACCTAAGTAATTAATGCCTAGAATCATTCCTAATTACTTATTAGTTAAACCACTTAGCGCAAATCTATTTTGCTCAATATTGAGTACTTTTTTACAATTATTAATTAATGACAATAATCTGGTTTAATAGCTTGAGCTACATACAGTATATAGGTTTTGTTACTTCTGTTTTAGTTTTTGCGGTTCTAATAATGGTTTAATTACTGTTAATTTAAATAATTTATTATAGCAGTATTTTCAATACTACTTTTTTTCTTTCATTTTCAGTTAACCGTTAATAAATAAAACAATTTTAATATACTTTTTACTGCATAAATATATATATAATCTGCCCTAATAGTAAGAGATTTTAGTATAACTTTGCTGAAAAAAATGTATAAAAATACTAATACTGTTGGCTAAAGACTCTTATAAAATGGGCGATAGCGCTTTGCTCGCGCTCGCAGAGCTTCGCCGATTGTGTTGTAAGGCAGGAGGGGGAAAGGGGGTCTATTTTATCCACTTAATCCTTGTAATCAGTGCTATAACCATTTCAACTATTTCAAACAGTTTTGACTACTTCCAAAAATTTTAACTGGTACAAATTCAACGAATAAAGCTATAAATAGCTGCTACTCTTAAGAGCGTGTATAAAACCTTACTCTCTAGCAATACGAAACAATTTATCCACTTCAACTCTTGATGCGCTCTGTGCGATCTTCGCTCTTGCTGACTTGTTAGTTCGTACAGTTCAGTTTCGTTCCTACTTAAGTCATTAATAGCTGGAATCGTTACTAATTAATTATTAATTAAACCGCTTGGGTCAAAACTATTTTGCTCAAAAACGAGTCCTTGTTAAATTTAATTTTTAACTATAATACCCAGTCAAAACTGCTTAAACCCTATACAGAGTAACGAATGTCTAATTCAAAGCTAGTTTAAACAGTTGCTACAAAAAGTTGAATTATTATTATCCTGAGTGATTTGACATAAAGTTATTTTAGCTCATATTTTTTGTGCTTTTATATTTAATTAATCAAACACCGCGATCGCGGTGTTGGCTAGATAATTTGTAACATTACGCAAAGTACTCATTGTTGCGATCGCAGTGCAAACTAGGCAAAGTTATGAGTTGTATTACTGATCAATTAAGCCCAGACTCTTTTATGCCAGTGTTGAATCCAAAGGGTTTTGTTTCTACAAATCCACAAATGGGATTAAAAGACACCTAGCTGTTGATATACTTGGTTTTCCCTTATTTACTCACGCTCATCTTTTGTCCAGCTTGTAAAAGTGATTGCGGCTATGATTGAAATGTTCGAGCAAAACATTGATTATTTCAGATCTAAACCTATAACCAGAAGTAACCTGGCTATACATTTGCACTTAAGAATGCAGAAATACGTCCTCTTGGTTTGGCGATCGCCCATAGCGTATCTGTAAAATCATTTTCAATTGTTGAGAATTCGCTCTTAGAAAAGTTTGTGGCAGATATGTCCGGTCAAGACCCTTCGGAAATCATAATGGCAACGGTTGATGAAGAACAAAAAGGCGCAACTGAAGAGCGGTACGGTCATCCTTGGTATAGATGAGGATGGTGGGAAAGTCGTTTCCTTTAGAGACTTTTTAATTGAAGATTATAAAGGCGAAATTACCGCAAATCTTGCAACAGATGGCGATATAACGAAAAGTATTGATTTAGGCGAACTCGATCATAAAAGCCCCAGTTTTAAGCTGCCAATTCCGCTCTTAACGGATACATCACCCTACAATACAGTCGTGTTGAGCGACAAAAAAAGCCATAAAAAAATCCTGACGATCAATCTCTAAAATTTGTAACGATTCTCGTAGAGAGAGCTAAATTCGATTGCTCTCTTGAATAGATCCCATTTGGGATCTATTTAACCAGTCGCCAATCTTTTCAGCATCAGTCGGACAAAACACAGATTAACTTTAGTAGTAGAATTGTCAAGATATCTTTCAAAGTTCACAAGCTAGCTTTGGTTGAGTCGAGGGGGAGTATTATCTCCCGCCCCTCTCAGTTAGAACCGGACGTGCGACTTTCACCGCATCCGGCTCAAGCGCAACCTGTGGGTAACTGGGTTGCACCCAAAATCCCATTCATAAACCGTTTTCAGGAATTGACTTCCACCTTGCCACCGTCTTGAATAGAAGCGAACATTTGGGGCTTTGTATTCCCTTTTAAGCTGGACAGTTACAGCAGAGAGTCCGGTCAACTTGTTCGCATGACGTGCGTTTTCCTTAAATTATCAGTCTATGTTCCATCTAGTCATTTCTTAGCCGTTCTTCGGGGCTTAGGAGCTTACCCCGAAAGCGTCAGTACGTTCTGCTACCTTTCCCTTGGTATTATTTAGTTACGTGAGTAACTACAGCAGTTCCTTCTGTTATGAGGTACGGTCAGAAATTACCAACCTTATTTCTTACAGTCGCTACCAGTATATTGGGTGTACCTCACTACTGCGGGAACTGCTGTAAATACAGTCCGTCCGTCTACGCATGGTCTAATCCATTCTTAGATTTCTCGGTTGCCGAGGGCAATTTCCGCCCTCGTCCTACCCGTCTCTTTCCGATAAGGGGTTAATCATTTCCCTCCACTCAGGTTGTCAACCCTGAGA
>JBARVL010000529.1:0-4326 GCA_049646245.1 Crinalium sp.
GGGGGGTGGGGTTTTACCTATTGCTACTGTAATAAAAACAATGCCTAATAACAATCTCGAAAATATTTACAACTTTCTCAAGCTTTCCGACTCAATAGCAACCGCAGGACAACCCACACCAGAACAATTTACAATTATTAAACTATCAAATTATCAAGTAGTTATTAATCTTGCCCTCTTAGACTCTCCCAATGCCCTAGCTAATGAAGAATCAATTGTTAAATCTCTCGGCATGGAATATATCCACATACCTGTTATTTGGGAAAACCCTACTCTTGAAGACATAACTCGTTTCTTTAGCGTTATGAAAGACTTTTCAAACAAACGAGTTTTTATTCATTGTGCCGCTAACAAAAGAGTCTCAGCTTTTATTTGTCTATACATTATTCACCAAAAAATTAATAAAGAACAAGCTCAAAAAGATTTAAATCGAATTTGGATACCCAATAAAAAATGGCAAGACTTTATCCAACAAGTTCTTGACCATTGTTAGCTAAGAACTACAGCATCAACAAAGTAAAGCCTATTCTTTGTTAATTAATATCTTAATTCATACAAAAGAAATAATCGTATTTTAACTAAGGTATTTCTCTAGATTGATGACAAAAATATTTATCAAGCCTGAAAATCTTAACTATCTGCATTTTACTTAACTCAAGGATTTTATGGTGGCTCCCATTGAATTTAACTTATTTGCTCCCTATAACAAAGGAGCCGCTTTAATCGGGACATTTTCCGATTGGGAAGAAATCCCCATGAAAAAAGGCGAAGATGGTTATTTTCGCACAACAGTTGAACTAGAAGATGGCGCTCATCAATACAAATTTAAAGTTCAATCTAAATCCTGGTTCTTTGAAGAAGATCAATGGATAGATGTTGTAGATCCTTATGCAACTGATATTGATAATCCTACACAAAATGGCGTAGTACGGATTAAAGATGGTGAAAGAATAGTTGATACTTATGTTTGGGAACATGATGATAAACCCTTGCCTGCTGATCATGAATTAGTGATATATGAAATGCACGTTGGGGACTTTTCCGGTGGTGAAGATGATCCCTTTGCTCGTGGTAAATATAAACACGTTATTGAAAAATTAGATTACCTTTGTGACTTAGGTATTAATGCTATTGAATTAATGCCTGTAAAAGAATATCCAGGGGATCACAGTTGGGGTTACAACCCCCGTTATTTCTTTGCAACAGAATCTAGCTATGGCACTACAGAAGGCTTGAAAAAGCTAATTGATGAATGTCATGGGCGGGGTATTCGTGTACTAATGGACGGAATTTTTAACCACTCAGAAGCAGGAAGCCCCCTCACCCAAATTGATCACGATTACTGGTATCATCACTCACCGCGTGATCCTGATAATAACTGGGGACCAGAATTTAATTACGAATTCTACGACGAAAAGCTACAAACATTTCCTGCCCGTAAATTTGTGGGTGATACAGTTCGTTTTTGGATTCAAGAGTATCATATTGACGGCATTCGCTACGATGCTGCAAGACAAATTGCTAACTACGACTTAATGCACTGGGTAGTCCAAGAAGCTAAACAAGCTGCAAGCATGAAGCCTTTTTATAACATTGCTGAACACATTCCTGAAACAACTAGCATCACCAATGTTGATGGACCAATGGATGGTTGCTGGCATGATAGTTTTTATCACTGTGTTCTAGAACATATTTGTGGTGATACTTTTGATTTAGAACGTCTCAAAGATGTTCTTGATGCCAAACGTCAAGGTTTTATGGGGACAACCAATATAGTTAACTACCTGACAAACCATGACCATAACCATATCATGGCAGAATTGGGTGAACGTGAGATTTTTGATGAAGAAGCATTTAGACGTGCAAAATTAGGTGCAGTGTTGCTGATGACAGCAATGGGAGTGCCATTAATTTGGATGGGTGAAGAATTTGGCGAGTATAAATACAAAACTCCCGATCAAGCAAAAATCGAATGGCCCCTTTTAGGCAATGACCTAAATCGTGGTTTGTTTGATTATTACAAAGGTTTGATTGCGTTGCGTAAAAGCACTCATGCCCTTTACACAGAAAATATTGAATTTTTCCACGAAAACCCAGAAACTAAAGTGCTTGCTTACACTCGTTGGAATGATGAAGGTTCACGTTTAGTCGTCGTGGCAAATTTCTCCGATCAATTTTTAGGTGGTTATTCAGTACCAGGTTTTCCAGAAAATGGCACTTGGCATGAGTGGACTTACGACCATAATGTGGAAGTTGGAGATAATAACCTGATAACTGATTTAGGAGAGTACGAAGCTAAGGTATTTGTCTGGCACTGATAAAATAGCTTGAAATGTTAGCCGAATAGTAATTAGTAAAAGGGAACAGCATTGCTGTTCCTTTTTACAATATTGCTAATTATATATACATGACTTACTTCTAGATCCCCCTAAATCCCCCTTAAAAAGGGGGACTTTGAGTATTTCCCCCTTTTTAAACCCTGCTAGTTCTGATCAAGATTTCAGGCTTTTGGTGCGTAAGTCCTAGCCTAAATACTGTAGGGTGCGTTACGCTACGAAGATCGCACCCTACTCACTATATTTGTTAATTATTAATTGTTCTCATACTGATAACCGTATCAAATATTGATACGGCGATATTTTTAAAACAAACATCTTTGAAGCTTTAAATTTCCAAAGTTGCTTAATTATTTTGTTCAGAAAAGTTTTAATTCCAAGCAAATACCTAATTTAAGCTGTTTTAAGTGGTTGTTCTACCATTGATTGTTGTTCTAAACTACTAGGCACTAATTCCCAACCTGCTTTTCTTAATTTTTGATATGTTGCCCAACCTTTAGAACCCCCAGGGATAGGATAATCCGGCACAGATAAGTGGGCGAAAGCTGTATAAGGTCGCCAAGGTTTATTAAATTCAGTTTTCAGATGTAAAATCTTCTGTCCATCCGCCCCACTCATAGATAACCAGCACATTTGTCTAGCCATGTATAACTCCTTGCGCTCAAGCAGCGACTATTTTTATCCACAATTATTATTTAGCTAAGTAGCTAAATAGGCAGTAAGGCAAGTACATAAACAACTAAATCAAGAGTAATCCATCTGAAAACACTATAAATAATAGAAGTTTATTCTATGAGTGTACACATCTGGTTACCGCTTAATTGAGGAATATAACATTATTATCTCTAGTGTTTATTCCACTAACCTCACTCTAAAGAATTATTTATCAAGTCAAAATAATTTTCTGAAAAATTCGATACATTTTGATAAAAACACTGATTTAATACCTGAAATATACAAAAAACAATTCGGTATTAAGAAATACAGAATTATTTAAATTTATTTTGCTGCTAGAGGTGGATGCTTAGTGTTGAAAACAATTTTAAATTATTACAAGTGTTCTAATATATGAAAATTAAGTAAAGTTGTCCAACAGAAATTAACATAAGCAAAACCAATATCATAGTTTTGTTATGTTAATTGGATAGCTTTACTTAAATAGGGGGTTACATGGCAAGTTTAATTGAATTCAATTTATTCGCTCCTAACAACAAAGCAGCAGTGTTAATGGGATCTTTTTCTGATGGGAAAGAGATTTTTATGAGAAAATGTGACGATGGCTATTTCCGCACTAATATTGAACTTGAGGATGGAGTTTATCAATATAAATTCCGTGTGCAGTCAAAAAGCCCGTCTTTTGAGCCAGATCAATGGGTGGAAGTTGTAGATCCATATACAACAGACGTAAACGATCGCAATAATGTGGCGATCGCACACATTAAAAATGGTAAAAGGGTTGTTGAGACATATATCTGGCAACATGACGAGCAACCACTACCAGGCAATCACGAGTTAGTCATCTACGAAATGCACGTAGCCGACTTTTCAGGCGATGATCCGCAGGTTCACAAGTTTGTTTAACTAAGGCGATAACCGTATGAGTAGTTTTTTATCCACAAACAGCTATTGAAAATTCTGAATTCTGAATTCTGACTCCTGACTCCTTCGGATCGGCTACGTGATATTCTGATTTTTGCAACCGACTTGCCAACATATACTAACGAATGAGGTTAGCGGTTGAATATTTTATAATCTGTGTTGAGAAGCAACACATTTTCCATGCCCTCATCCCCAAATTTTGAAGAGAATGATTCCCATGAACCTGCATCTGTCACCTTGACAGATGCAGCAACAGGGCGATCTCTCGATTGTTACATTGAGCATTCCCTAGAAGTAGAGGGTACTTTATACCTGCTACTGCTACCTGTAGACTCGCCCATAGAAATTGTTGCCTGGAACGAAGATGGCGAACAAGAAGCCACCCTCGTCG
>JBARVL010000530.1:0-12523 GCA_049646245.1 Crinalium sp.
TCTACATCAAATATTTGCCCAAACTCATTTTCCGAATTGGTTAAAACTTACGCACCGAAAGCTTGAAGTTTAGATCTCCCCTAGCCCCCCTACCCTATGCGCTCCGCGCAGGCTACCCCAACGGGAAGGCTATGCGCTTACGCGCAGGCTACGCCAACGCCTATAAAAAGGGGGGAAATCAAAGTCCCCCTTTTTAAGGGGGATTTAGGGGGATCTAGAAGTAAGTTTTGTTGGTATTAGAGCCTCAATTTTTTAAATAATTCGCGGATATTGTTGTTATGAACGCACTATCTGCTTCCTGATTACGTCGATTTAATCAAGTAATAATTATCAAGCTCAAACTGGCTGAATATCACAAACCAGCTAGTTTCTTTGTGCCATTTTTTATAGTGACTAATTAATTAATACTATCATCAACCGAAATTGGCGCTTTGCAAGCTGTAGTCATCAGACACTTGAGAAAGTGGTTACATCTCGCCACACCAACCTGAGTATCCAGATTTAACTATAAATAAGCAAGTTAGTAAAACAGTTTCACCAAGCACACAGGACATTTATGAATCAAGCTATAAGTCAATCTACCCCTGCTTCTTGGTCAATGATTGAAGCATCTACCCCTCAAGCTTTCGTACAACCTGACAAGCTTGCCAACTATGACTTAATTTTACGCTGTCAAGCAGGAGCGCGTCCCGATCGCACTGCTTTTGCAGAATTAATGCGGAGATATCAATCCCACGTTGATAAGATTTTGTATCATCTAGCTCCCGACTGGCAAGACCGCTCAGATTTAGCGCAAGAAGTTTGGATTCGAGTTTACCGCAATATCAATCGTTTACAGGAACCAGAAAAGTTTCGCGGTTGGTTAAGCCGGATTGCTACTAACTTGTTTTATGATGAGTTACGCAAACGCAAACGTAAGTCTCAGCCTTTATCCCTCGATGCTCGCTACACCACAGAAGACAGCGAGATGGATTGGGAAATTGCTTCAGATGAGCCTAGTCCAGAAGAAAATCTGACTACACGGGAATTTTACGAGCAATTGCGTGATGCGATCGCACAATTACCAGAAGTATTCCGCACTGCCATTGTACTGCGTGAAATTGAAGGTATGGCTTATGAGGAAATCGCAGAAATCACTGGTGTATCCTTGGGAACTGTCAAGTCTAGAATTGCCAGAGCTAGAACCAGGCTACAATCTCAGCTACAGCCCTATTTGGATGCTTAGTAGCAATGGATTTTAAAAAATACCTATATATTACTAAAAAGCGATTTTTTCGCTCCTAACCCCTGAAATGGGGTTTATTTATTTTGGTATAACAAGTAACTACCAAAATATCTTACTTGTCCATATATATATGTTGAAAACAAGAAATTTAGTTAGCAAAATTTTAGCTATCAGAACTAAATCAAACAATTCCGATTAAGTTATACGTTTGCGTATACGCGATCGCATACATTTAAATGTATTGTTATGACATAACCTTTTGAATTAAAAAAGCTACTCCTATAGATATATTTATTGTGTGAGAACTAGGCAGTTTTAAAGTAACCAAAGTATAATATTTGACTAACACCTTGGTAGGTAAATATTTTGAAAACTCTCCCAAAGTTACGGATCGGTGAACTCCTAGTTCATAAAAAAGTACTTCACCCAACTGAATTAGAAAAATTCTTAGCCCTTCAAAGTACCTGTGGCAAGAAACTGGGTGAAATAATAGTTGAAAGCAAACGGCTTTGTGAATCAGACTTAGAAGTTATTCTTAAAGAGCAGCATTGGCGAAATAATGGTTTTTGGGTTATTGATTAAAACCCTTGTAAATTTAAATTTATTTTGGGTTATCTACCCAGTTTAAGGACAAAGCAAAGTATCGCGTGTTTCCCTCCCTGTAGTTGGGTTGGTTCCTGTCGCGATTTTGCACAATTGTTTTTGGACATCTTGACGTACAAGTACATCAGTAAAATCTGCGCCATCAATAATTGCGCCATCAAACTTGGCGTTAAAGGCAAATGCTCCTTCAAGTACAGCGTTTGTCAAATTTGCTTTAGTAAATTTAGCTGTATCTAGAGTTGCATTGGAGAGATTAGCGCCTTCTAAGTTGACAAACTCTAAATTTGCACCAAATAAGCTAACACCCCGTAAATCTGCATGACTGAAATTGCTATTGCGGAGGTTTGCTTTAGTAAAAGTAGCATCCGTTAGTACACGATTGGAAAAATCAACATTAATCAAAGTTTCTTTGGTATAGTCGGAAGCCCAAGCAGGAGTGGCGATCGCACCGACAGCCACTATACTTAGAACGACTAACAACAAACATTTAAACAAGACAGCATAACAGATCTGATCAAGCCTACGATTCATGCTGGTTTTGTGAATATAAACCTTCTCTGCTGTTATATTACCAGCAAAGGGAGTAGACTCAATCACCAATGACCAATGACCAATCACCAGTTATCAATATTGGTGAACTAGGAGAACAACTTGTAGCCCAATGGTTACACGCCCATAACTGCGAAATTTTGCATCGTCGTTGGCGTTGTCGGTGGGGAGAGTTAGACTTAATTGCACTGCTAAAGCCATCTGCGGATGATTTGTCTTCAACCGAGAAGCAACTATTATTTGTAGAAGTAAAAACACGCAGTCAGGGTAATTGGGATAGTGATGGCTTAATGGCAATTACCACCCAAAAGCAAGCAAAAATTGGGAAAGCAGCGCAAATGTTTTTAGCCACCTACCCAGATTTAGCAGATTTACCTTGTCGATTTGATGTGGCGTTAGTGAGATTACAACGTTGCGTAAGTTCTTCAAATATCAGCTTTTCCCAGATCACTGATTTATCTATGATCAAGCCAAATTCTCAAGCAATGCTGACTTTACAAGGATATCAAGTTATCTTGCAAGATTATATACAAGCAGCTTTTGATTAAAAGCTTTACTAATTGTTAAAGACGTACAATGGCGCGTCTCTACATTAGTTTTAGCTAACGCGCCTTTAATTTATGAAAATATCTAAATTTATATAAATTTAAGCTAAAGTTTCTGGGCAATATCCCAATCCTCGCGTAAATTGCTGGCGAAATGCTTCTATATCGCTAGAATCTGGGCTACCGTGAGAAACTACTGCAACTTGGTAACGACGCATTACATCAATTACAGATTGTCCAGTCTCTAAACTCCAAAGCGCCATTTGCATCCGCACTTCTGGCTGGTAGGGAATACCTAGTTCATACATGAAAGCCCGAAAGTCGCCATGCTGTTCTGGGGTGATAGGCGTAGCCATTTTAACCTTAACTACCCAACCATCAATCTGATGAATTACTGTAACGAACTTAACTGGTAGACGTGGTATTTTACGCAAATACTCGACTACTCGCAGAGTGAGGCTGGCATTAGCCAGGAAAAACATATATTCCATATTGCCCCTTGGCTTTAAGTCTAAGCAAATGCTATATGTGTATTCTTGCAACTACTAAGCTTAGTTACTAGGGGAGATGCCCCCTATTGTATATGGGGGGAATTACCCAATTTTGGGTATCTGTTGGTAATGTATTCTAGGTAAATTAACGGAATGGCACAGATTGAGTTAGATCGGTTATTAAGCAGCTATGATTATGAACTACCAGAAGAATTAATTGCTCAAACACCTTCTGTGCCAAGAGATAGTTCACGATTACTGGTAGTAAATTCTTCTGGGCAACATACTCATAGTATCTTCAGTAATTTAACTGATTTCTTGATCCCAGGAGATTTGCTGGTGTTGAATAATACCCGTGTAATCCCTGCCCGCCTTTATGGAAAAAAGTCTACTGGCGCACCAGTAGAGGTGTTGTTGTTAGAAGAACAGGAAAAAAACTGTTGGTTGGCTTTAGTTAAGCCAGGTAGACGGCTTCAACCAGGGGCAACGATTGTGTTTGAAGCTAACAAGTCAGTTAATAAAGATGCAATTTCTAATTTATCTGATGTTGTAGGGGTACAAATACCTAGTATTTTAACGGCATCGGTGTTAGCTAAAGATGAGGCAACTGGGGGGCGTTTATTACAGTTTGATCTACCCACTGAAATTAATTTTGCTGAGGTGTTAACACAGTTTGGGCAGTTACCACTACCGCCTTATATTACTTCATCTGAGTCAGAAGGGGAACAATATCAAACAGTTTACGCTCATAGATTAGGTGCGATCGCAGCCCCAACAGCCGGATTGCATTTTACCACTGAGTTAATGCAGCATTTATTGCAACACAAAATTAAGCAGGCGTATGTCACACTTCATGTAGGCGTGGGGACATTCCGACCTGTGGAGGTGGATGATATTACTACTCATAAAATGCACCATGAATGGGTAGAAGTACCACCGTCTACGGTGAAACAAATTAGGGAAACAAAAGCTAATGGTGGACGTATTATTGCTGTAGGTACAACAGTAGCGCGATCGCTAGAAGCAGCCGCTAGTAGTGGTGAGTTACAGCCTTTTTGTGGTAAGACAAATTTATTTATTTATCCAGGCTATCAATTGCGAGTTATAGAAGGGTTAATTACCAATTTTCACTTACCGCGTTCTAGTTTAATGATGTTAGTGAGTGCTTTAATTGGACGACAAAGGTTGCTAGATTTGTATCAGGAGGCGATCGCACAACGCTATCGTTTTTATTCTTTTGGCGATGCTATGTTGATTTTACCCGAAGCGAGAATTTAGTTTGGTCATTGTATGAGGGAGGAGGGAGGAGAGAGGAGGGGGAAAATAAAGGTCATTGATAATTGTTCATTGTTCATTGTCATTCAGGTATTTTTATGTTAAGCCACAAAAAAGCTATTTATCTAACTGCTATTAGTTTAAGCATTCTAAGTTTGACAAAGGCTGGAGATGCTTTAGCTGGTGAAGTTTTTAAAGGAAAATTAGGAGAATCAAATCTACGCTCTAAACAGTTAATTGAGGGAATTTATTCTGACAATATTGATGCAGCAATTTTACTTCAACAAGGACTTAGGGAATATAACCGCAAAAATTACCAAAATGCGGCAGTCGCCTTACGCAAAGCACTGACATTTGACCCTTCTATAGCGATGGCTCATTATTTATTAGGTAATACTTTAGCAGAAATGGGTGATTTGCCTGGAGCGGTTAATGAGTATCTAGTTACAATTAATTTACAACCATCACTACCAGAGGTTTATTATAACAATGCTGTAGCTTTATCTAAATTAGGGCGACTAGACGAAGCAATTAATCAATATCAGTATGCTTTGAGTTTCAATCCTAGCTTGGCAGATGCCTATTATAATATCGGTTTAATATTGGAATCACAAGGAAAAACTGATGCTGCGATCGCACAATACCAACAAGCAATAAAAAGTAATCCTACCTATGCGGCGGCTCAATATAATTTAGGGTTATTATATTTAAAACAAGAGCAAACAGAACCTGCGATCGCAGTTTTTCAACAAGCTGTTAAAAGTGACCCTAGCTTTGCCCCAGCACATTATCAACTAGGATTACTTTTAGCTTTGAAAAATGATTTAACTGCCGCTAAAACTTCATTAGACAAAGCTGTTGGGCTTAACCAAGGTTTAACTCAAGCTCAATATGGCTTAGGAGTGGTTCTTGCTCAACAAGGTGATTATAAAGCTGCTATTGGTAGGTTAGAACAGGCAATTAAGCAAGATCCTAAAAATGCCAATGCTTATCGGCAATTAGGGACAGTATTAATTCAAAGAGGTAATTATAAGGGTGCTATTACTACTTTTAAACAAGCAATTCGCCTTAGCCCCGATGATGCTTTGACACACTATAATTTAGCGGTGGCATTACATCGAGAAAAACAATTGCCGGAAGCTATAGCAGAATATAAGGAAGCGATCGTACTTAATCCTAATTTAGCCGATGCTTTTTATAACTTAGGTTTAGCTTTGCAACAATCTAATCAGCGTCAAGATGCTATCTCTTTTTTGACGGAAGCTAGAAAATTATTTAATAAGCAAGGCAATCAGGAAAAAACTGCACAGGTTGACCTGTTTTTACAGCGTTTGGCTTTACCAACCACACCTGCATTACCTCAGAAATAATAGCGGAGAATAGGTTGGCATTTGTAGGGGCGGGTTGGTCGAGGAAATCAAATACTTACAGATATCTTGGTTAAACCCGCCCCTGCTAACTAACTCAGGACTTACGCAGTTACGCCACATATAGTGGGTAGGGTGCGTTAGCAAAGCATAACGCACCCTACAGTACTTAGGCTTTGCGTAAGTACTGTAACTGCTAATTGCTAATTGCTAATTGCTAATTACTAACCGCTAGATACTAATCACATAAATTTGGTAAGCGATTAATATCTTTGTTTGAGCCAATCACAACTATTGCTGAACCTTTAAATAGTAGCTGGTTGGGTTTGGGATTAATCTCAAACTTATTATTATGACTTACAGCTAACAAATTTAAACCATAACGACTACGAAGTTGAAGTTCTGAGATAGCTTTCCCATCAAATTCATCAGGAACAATAATTTCGACAATACTGTGTTCAGGATCTAAATCAAATCGATCTAAAATAGCTGGTTTAGTAAGCGATCGCGCTAAGACGCAACCAGCTTCATTTTCAGGGAAAACTACCAGATCTGCACCAACCTTTTTTAACAACTTAACATGAATATCAGAAGAAGCTTTTGCCACTACATGAGGTACACCAGCTTCTTTGACATTCAAAGTTGTAATAATGCTTTCTTCTAAATAGTTACCGATGGCAACAATCACAGTATCAAACTCAAAAATCCCCGCTTCTTTCAAGGCTGAACACTGGGTAGAATCTAGTTGTAGTGAATGATTGGCAATTTGATCGGTTAAAGCTTGAGCAACTTTTGCTTCATCAATATCAGTCGCTAATACCTCATGTCCCAATCCGCGCAATGTCGTACATACAGCCCTACCAAAACGTCCTAAGCCAATCACTGCAAACTGTTTGTTATCTTTGCGTAAACTGCTAAAAAAGCGTAAACCTGATAAACTCACTATTTAACCTCAAGATTTTATTGGAAAAACTCTTAAATCACCCAACAATTAAGTTTTCTTCGGGGTAACGAATAGCACTAGGTTTGGGATCTCCTAAAATAGCTGACATCAAAAGTAGAATACCTACTCTGCCGACATACATGGTAACAATTAAAACTAATTTTGCTACAGGTGATATAGTAGCAGTAATTCCCGTTGATAAACCAACGGTAGCAAAGGCTGAAACTACCTCAAACAAAATTTGGATGAAGTTTAAATTTGGCTCAACCAGTGCAATCATCATTATTGCTAAAACCACCGTTCCAACTGAACCTATTAAAACACCAACAGCTTTTAAAATTAGAGAAATCGGTACTTGTCGTTTATATAATAGTACCTGCTCTTGACCTTGTAAAATTGCTGTAGTACAACTGGTTAAGACTCTTAATGTTGTGGTTTTCATCCCTCCGCCTGTACCACCTGGAGAAGACCCAATAAACATTAAAGCAATGGTAATAAATAAACCAGCAGTAGTCATTTTACCAAAATCAACTGTATTAAATCCTGCGGTTCTCGTTGTCACTGATTGAAACCAGGCTGCCATGATTTTATTGACTAAACTCATTTGCCCAAATGTTTCATAGTTCCTTAACTCTATTAAAAAGAAAGATATTGTTCCCAGGATTAATAGGATAATAGTTGTGGTAGTAGCAACCTTGAAATTGAGGGAGAATAGCAATCTTTCAGGTTTTTTGATAAAGCGATCGCGTATCCATAAATACAGTTCCATAATTACTTGGTAGCCAATCCCACCAAAAATAATTAATCCGGTCACTGTAAAATTCAACAAAACTGAAGACTGATAACCAATTAAGTTATCTTTAAACAAACTAAAACCAGCATTATTCCAAGAATTTATACTATGAAATATGGCAATCCACAAGCCTTGATAAAATCCATATTGTGGGATAAAAACTGGTAAAAGTAGAAAAACCCCAGTTAATTCAAAAAATAGCGTTGTAGCAATAATTGAACGTAAAACTTGATCGCTTCCATAAATACTTGAGCGATCTAAAGATTGTTGAATAGCAATTTTATCTCGGAGACTAAATCTCGCACCAATTAATAACAACAGAAAAGTGGTTGCCGTCATATAGCCTAGTCCGCCAATTTGGACAAGCACAACCATCACAAATTGTCCCCAGAAAGAAAAATATGTACCTGTGTCTACAACGCCTAAACCTGTAACGCAGACAGCAGAAGTTGCAGTGAATAAAGCAACGAGTGGATCGTTCCAGTTACCGCTACTATTAGTGAAAGGCATCAGCAGCAGAATGGTTCCTACTGCAATCACGCTGAGAAAGCCCAGGCAAATTGTTCGAGAAACTGTCATCGGAGAGTTTTAGCAGTTAGCAATTATTTTAGAGTTTACTCCTAAGTGATAAATATCCGTCTGAGATTGTATGCGAATTAGCAGCATCGTCTGGTAGGCTGATTTCCGTCTAACAAACTTGCAATCCTATGACTGAGACTCTTTATCAGCAAATTCAGCAATTTTATGACTCTTCATCTGGTTTGTGGGAACAGACTTGGGGAGAACATATGCACCACGGCTACTATGGTGCAGATGGTAGACAGAAAAAAGAGCGCCGTCAAGCACAAATAGACTTGATAGAGGAATTGCTTAACTGGTCGGGAGTACAAAATTTAGCTACAAATACAGAAGATGCTCCACAAATCTTAGATGTCGGTTGTGGTATTGGTGGAAGTTCTCTGTATTTAGCACAAAAGTTTAATGCTAGTGCCACAGGGATCACTCTCAGTCCAGTGCAAGCTGCTAGGGCGAAGGAACGCGCTGAAGCTGCGGGGAAAGGGAAGCAGCTTAAATTTTTGGTAGCAGATGCTTTGAATATGCCTTTCCCTGACAACTCCTTTGATTTAGTTTGGTCGTTGGAAAGCGGCGAACATATGCCCAATAAACAGCAGTTTTTGCAAGAGTGCTACCGAGTTTTAAAGCCTGGTGGCACTTTTATCATGGCAACTTGGTGTCATCGACCTACAGATGGGGTAGCCGGAAAACTCAGTGCAGAGGAACAAAAGCACTTGGCAGACATTTATCGAGTCTACTGTTTACCTTACGTGATTTCGCTACCAGAATATGAAGCGATCGCACGTAATCTTAATTTCCAAAACATCCGCACCGCAGATTGGTCAACAGCAGTAGCACCTTTCTGGGATGATGTGATTGCTTCAGCTTTTAATCTCAATGCTATTATCGGGTTGCTTTCGAGTGGTTGGACAACTATTCAAGCTGCTTTGTCAATGGGATTAATGAGTGGAGGATATCAGCAGGGATTAATTAAATTTGCCTTGCTATGTGGACAAAAATAGCCATTTCCAAAAAAAGAATGTATAGATGTTGTATGCAACATCTATACAACTAACTTACTTAAAAGTCCATCAGCACTGTTACATAAGTAGATAAATTTTGTATTTCATCTGCGTGTATCTGCGTTTATCTGCGGTTAATTACTCAATATCTCATCTGAATTGCAAATACTTATGAGCCAATCTTCACAAAAATCTTCCTTGCAACCTCTTCCCTCAATTACTATTAATACAGCCCAACAAACCAAGTCCTGGCTGTACTCTTTTTGGAAGTTTTCACGCCCTCATACAATTATTGGTACTAGCTTAAGTGTTTTGGGATTATACTTAATTTCCCTAGCACTTGCTGCTAATAACTTTGCCCCTGTTCAACTCACTCAACTTATAGGTAGTTGGATTGCTTGTTTATGTGGAAATGTCTACATTGTCGGCTTGAATCAATTAGAAGATGTAGAAATTGACCGGATTAATAAGCCACATCTACCAATAGCTGCGGGCGAATTCTCTCATCAACAAGCGCAGTTAATTGTTGGACTGATGGGAATTTTGGCGCTAGTAATAGCCTGGTTTCAGGGGGCATTTTTGTTTGGTATGGTTGGCATTAGTTTAGCAATTGGTACTGCTTATTCTTTGCCTCCTATAAGATTAAAGCAGTATCCTTTTTGGGCGGCTTTATGTATTTTTTCTGTACGAGGGACAATTGTTAACTTAGGCTTGTTTTTACACTTCAACTGGGTGTTAACTGGAAATACTCAAATATTTGGTAATATTCCGCCTGTTGTGTGGGCGCTGACACTATTTATTTTAGTGTTTACCTTTGCGATCGCCATTTTCAAAGATATCCCAGATATAGATGGCGATCGCCAGTACAACATTACTACCTTTACAATTAAGCTTGGTGCTGCGGCGGTGTTTAATTTAGCACGTTGGGTATTAACAATATGCTATTTAGGGATGATTGTTGCTGGTGTACTATTACTTCCTAATGTCAACTCCACATTCTTGGTAGTGAGTCATCTGTTGCTATTAGTTGTAATGTGGTGGCAGAGTAAGGAAGTTAATTTACAGGATAAGAGTGCGATCGCCAATTACTACCAATTCATTTGGAAACTATTTTTCTTAGAATATTTCATTTTTCCAGCAGCCTGTCTATTAGCTTAAACAATTTGCACTCTTCAGCATTGAAACACAAACTAAATACGGGGATTAAAATGCGGGCAAGCAATTGATTTCTAAGTAAAACTTAACTAAGTAGGTGGGCATAAATAAACGTATAATGATTTTCCCAATCATCGCAGTTAACGTTTAATTTCACCCACATACTTATATCTTTCGTCAAATATAGTCTCGCAAGCAACTATTGAGCTAATTTGGCGATTTTTTACACTTTGAATTTTGTATAAATCGGCGAATAGTTATGATTATGTTGAGCTTTGAAAGAAACAAATCTTATCAATATTTAATAATACTTCTTCAGGAATAAAACATTAAGAAAAAATTACATCTAATGCCAGATGAAGCTATTGAGTGATTTAATCATAATTAGCTCAACTCAACAAAAAACCAGCATTTGTAAGGTGAGTTAGTTTTGACAATCAGCTTTTTATTAATTGCTGGGTAAATTTATTAAAAAGGAAGAAATGTTTTGAAATGCTCAAATTAAAGTTAATCACTCAAAGCATGACAGATGGTAGTAGCATCACAGAAAATCCCATAACCCAAACATACCCAGAACGCCAAAAAAATTTACAGATCAAAGCATTGTTGCTTTCAGGATTGCTGACATTGCCGCTATTAACCAGTTGCGGAGGCGGGTCAAATACTCCACCGCCACCTGTTGATGATACGCGGGGTGGGATACAAACAGCGCCTAATTCCAGACAGCCTCAAGCCAAGAAAGGATTAAGTACTACCCAAAAAGTAGCTATTTTGGGGGGTGCAGCAGCTTTGTACTATCTTTACAATCGAAATAAAAACAAGAAAGGTGAAGGAGCGCAAGGACAGTATTACCTTTCTAAAAACGGGCGTGTTTATTATCGGGATGCTCAAAATCGCGCTCATTGGGTAACACCACCACAAGGTGGTATTAAAGTACCAGAGGAAGAAGCTGCACAGTACCGAGATTTTAAAGGTTATAACAATAGACCTACAGGTCGTGACTTAACTGGTTTGGGTGGAGATGCAGTCCCAGCACAGTAAGCGTTTTTAGTTTACTCTGTTCTAAGTAAAGCAGCTAACTAGGAATAAAAACCAAACTGTGGCAGAAATTTCTACGTTATAAACCTATTTCACTCTTCAATTTAATTAGGAGAAAAGTAATGGTAGATGATTTTTTGAGAATAGTACAGAATGCCGTAGGTGGCGACGAAGAGCAAGACCGTAATGTGCGCCCTGCTAGTGAAGATCCTTATGGCGACCCTGCTGATCAAGAGGGAGGCTACGGCGACGTGCGTTCAGCTAGTGAAGATCCTTATGGCGACCCTGCTGATCAAGAAGAGTATAGCTAATAAAGTGTGCGATACTCCTCTTGTCGTCGCTACGCGATCGCATTAATGCCATTTAGATGTCACTCAGTCTTCACACTGAGCAATTAACTTAAATATGCCCTTGTTTTTCAACATCACAACATTTGCCCCATCAATTAATTGAGGGGGCATTTTATTTTAACGGAGATCTTGCAGCGATGGGAGCGCATGAAGCGGGGTTCCTCAATAATTCGTTCCTAGGTTGAACCTGGGAACGAGATTAGGAAAAAAGCTGACAGAGATACCGCTATATTATTCATCAAAAATGTTAAATCTTAGATGAATTTGTAATTAGCATCAAAACCATGAAGCAAACAGGCAAAGTTTATCTTGTAGGCGCAGGGTTAGGAAATATAGACTACCTGACAATTCGGGGACAACAACTGTTAGCTCAAGCAGATGTAGTAGTATACGATGCGCTAGTAGATACACAACTTTTGCAACTGGTATCAACTAATGGTCTAAAGCTGAATGTGGGAAAACGTGGCGGACTACCATCAACCCCACAATCAGAAATTGACTCTTTGCTAGTTAAACAATGTAAATTAGGTAAACAGGTAGTAAGATTAAAAAGTGGCGATCCGTTTATATTTGGTCGTAGTACTTCAGAAATTCAAGCCTTAATTGCTGCTG
>JBARVL010000531.1:0-6914 GCA_049646245.1 Crinalium sp.
ACAACGCAAAGTGGCGGATTGCTAGTCATACTGGGATTCCAGATCTAGACATTACTGGACAAATTACTGAAGAGCAGAAGAACCAAGTTAATCAGTTAATTTTGAAATTTGCTGATAGCCAATCAGGTAAAGCCGCATTATCAGAAATTAAAGTGGAGGTAAATCATGAGTATTTCAGAAACTCAAACAGCTTATTTTAACACTCTGATTAATTTGGGAGTAACAGAAACCGATGCCCAGCAAGCCGCACATATTTTATACGAGGTAGATAGCCAAAGACCGAGAACAACAGAAGAACAAGCTTTAATTAGCAAGATTTTTACCCAAGTTCAAGATAGAGTTCAAGGTCAATTGCCAGAAAGAACTAATTACTAATGTTTTGACAACTATGCGATCGCACCAAGACTTAATTGTTGCGATCACACTACATTCCACTAATCTAATTAACAATCTCTCTAAAGAATGTTGCAACTCAGTTATGGAGTCTAATGTTATTAACAATTAACGGAGGGTATCATGAGCAGAAATGCAGAAACGAGAGAAGAACGACGGTACAGGATGCAGCGACGGGCAGTGCGGGACGGACTACGTGACTACGCCTACGCAGAATTAAGAGAGAAGTTCGTAAACACCGTAGTAGGAGGGCTTTTAGGGTGTTTCCTACTGAATGCTTATATCAGTTGGGAGTTTACTGAAATTCCCAAAAGGCATAAAAAGTTCTTAGAAAGAAAAGAGCAAAAAACCTTATTGCTCAAACGGTTAGAAAAATGTAAAAAAACTGGGAACCCGAAAAGGAAAGAATGCACAGATATATGGTGGAAATGGGTCAGATTGAAGTAATAAGTAATTCCTACGATAGTACTGTTATTCCATTACCGGATTCCAATTCGGTGATGGACTAACGGTACTCAATTTGTCAAAGTGACTGCACAAACTGATTTGATACTAGCAAGGGTTGGCTCTTCGTGCGATGCTCGCAAATCGCATAAGCTACAAAAGCATCGCGGCGTTAAGTATAACCCTGAACGAGACTTGGATGCGAAGCCGCCCCGAAGGGAAGGAATCACAAAACTTACTTGAACTACTGCAACAGCGAAAGCGCCGTCCACCAGTTATAACCAGCCAGAACTCAGAAACCAATAAAGCCTAACTTAACTGATGATGATGGTAATTGGACTACTGTATTGCTGTAAAACAGTTACAGAGCTTGCCACTATGCTAGAAGCTACCGAAAGACATAGAGTACGTTCGTTATTATGCAAGTAAAATAAGCTCTAAAAGTGACTGCCTTCTTCCTAATATGACTAAGGGAACCCGCAATAAAATTATTCAAACACGAGTAACTCAAGAAGAAAACGCTTTAGCTGAACAAATGGCGCTGGAAGAACGGATCACAGTTAGTGACTTAATGCGAAAGCGCATATTTAAAAAAGCTCCATTAATAGACGCGGCTATCTCATCTCAATTCATTGAGAAAACTTCCATTACCTTATTCAAACTAAATAAGTACATTAAAGACACTTCTCAACCTGAAGAAATTAGCAGTTTACTTACTCAGGTAAAAGCAGAACTAATTGAAGCGCGTACCTTGATTGCTAACCGATCTAACAGTCCTGGCGTATGATTAGCAAAATCACTAAAGGGAGTAGTTTCAAGGGCTTACTGGACTACCTGTTCTCTAAGCCTGGTGCTGAGTTCCTCGGTGGTAACGTAGTAGGAGAAAAAGCGGACGAGTTAGCAAGTGAAATGAAAGAAAGCAGTCTGTTAAGTAATAGAGTGCAAAAACCTGTTTGTCACTTTTCTTTAAGCGTTCCACCTACTGACAAGTTAGATGAACTTGATTGGCTTGACATCGCATCCAGTTACATGAAGGAGATGGGTTACGACTGTAATAAGTATGCAGTGGTTCACCATACCGATAGAGATCATGACCACATTCACATCGCAGCTTGCAGAGTAAGAGAAGATACAGGCAGATGTACAGAACATGATTGGGACTATCGCAAAAGTGAAGCAGTCGTCAAAAAACTAGAAGTTGATTACAATTTAACACCTTCACCTAGTAGTCAAGATAAAGATAGACGTTCACCCACTACCGGAGAGCGTAGATTACTCGCTCGAACAGGAGAGGACAGTGTACGAGTAAAACTGCAAGATACTATTGACGATTTAACTGCCGATCATCCGACAATGCCAGAACTGATCAACCACCTCAAAGACCAGGGCGTTAATGTGCGAATTTCAGAAACGGAAACTGGCTCAATGGGTATTTCCTACGAGCTTGATGAAGTTGCTTTTAAAGGTAGTCAACTAGGCAAAGCTTATAGTTTCAATGGATTGCAGAAGCACCGCGGCGTTGAATATGACCCTGAACGTGACTCAGATGCAATTGTCACAGCTTCTAGTCGTCCCCCAGTTAGAACCAGTCAGAACTCAACCACAACTGACTCGACTGATGGTGATGGTGATGATGACGACATAAATAATGGTGCGATCGCACCAAGTAACCAGAAAGTTGAATTGCCAGGGCAATTACCATCACTACCAGAATTGGAACTAGAGCTTGAAGCGGGTAACGATGAAGCTGCTAATAATGATGATGAAACTGCAACAGCTAGTAGTGATAAAGCTGTTAGTGATGATGATGAGAGATTAAATTATCAAGATATTTCTGCGGTTGCAGATGATTTTGAGAGGGAATTTATTCAAAATCGCGTTAATGAAAGAATAGAGCAAGTAAGAGAAAAACTAGCAGCAGAACAGGCGCGTGTAAGTGCCGAAGCCGCACAGTATAGACGTGCAGAGGAACAACGGATCAATAATATTTACAAAGAAAATCGCGATAATCCCATATTCAATGAGGTGCTATCAGATGAAGGGAGAGCTTTGTTTGAAGAAAGTATTGCACAGGAAAACATGGGCGCTATCGCACCCGATCAGTTGCCATCCAATGATGCGGAAGCACTAGATGAACAGTCCAGTCTTAACCATCAAACTGCTCTAAGTGATTTAAGTGACCAAACTGTTACAACGGCTCAAACTGTTCAAGCTGACAAGCTAGATGATGATGAATTTATAAGTGTTGATCCAATCGAAGAGAATTGGCAGCCGTTGCGATCGCATCTAATTGAAGAATGTTGCTTACCAAGCGATTTCCTCGATGGGCTGCACAACGAAGGATGGGTTTATGCAAATGAAGATGGCATGATTGTATTCACTTTGCGGACAACAGAAAATATTGAAACAGGTGTTTGCGTATTTGACCCATTAAGTGAATCAAATACATGGCGGGATTTAAACCTTGATCCTGATGTCGAGGAAAAAGTAAATGGAGAACCTAGTTTTTTCTGGATACCTCCACAAAATGACTTGCCAATTAATGACGCAATCATTACCAGCGACCCAATCGAAACAATTTCTAGAATTGCACTAGACCCTACTTTTGGTCAAAACAGTACTCTATACCTCAGTACTGATAGCGTAGAGCAACTCCCTATAGAAGTTCTACAGAAGCTTGATGAGAACGTTGTAGTAAGTTTAAAAGGTGACGAGGACGGGTTAGAATTAGCTTCAGAAATTCTGAAAGTTTTACCTAAAAGTCAGAAGGAAGAACTAGACGAAGCTGGCTGGAATGGCATTCTGCTTCTTCAAGAACGAGAGCGTCAGGCAGAAGCAGAACAGATGCAATTATTAGCCCAATACCAATCACAGCAAGAATCACAGATGGAATTGTAGGTGCGATTCGTTGGCGCGGTACTTGCCACCTGTAGAAATTTCCAAGGAATTAAACCCGAAAATTTAATTCCCTAAGAAAATCTGAGGTAGTTATTTACCTTGCCATATTACAGACTGATTACTTTTTGTAATAATTCCTAGGGAATTAAATTGAGAGTAGATTTTAATTCCCTAGGAAAATCTGTGACAAATCTTAACAGTCACTTACCTCGCTGTACTACAAGTAGATTATCTTTGTAATAATTTCTAGGGAATTAAAATTTATATTTCCTAGGAAAATCTAAGGTGCATTACTACGAGCGCATAGGTTTAGTAATTCAGACTGAAAAAAGAGAAGCCGCACAACCTGCACAATCAGTAAGTCAAACACCGATTCCTCAGTATCCACCTTTATTTGAAGTGATTTGGAAAATTTGCGATTCCGGCGTATCTGGCAAAAAAGATGCTAACGGGTGCGTTAGCAACAAAGCTTACCCACTCCGATTGTGGGGGCCAGTTGGAGAAGCAAAACTTGCTAAAGGCACGTACCCGGATCTCAGAAACCAGCCCACCGTAGACCGAAAAGTAGCTATCAGTTCCAAAGGTTGCTATCCAGAATACAAACAGCCATCTGTTGAACAGCTTTACTCAGCCGACACAAAAGTATTTATAAAGACGGGCAGTTCACCCAAATTAGAATTAATCACCAAGCAACTAGATAATAAATTGGTACACACTCTATTGACTGGAATTAAAACCGCGCCTGGAATTGCTACTTTCTCAAGTGGAGACTGTAAACCTATCAAGTAAATTAAAAATCCCTAAGTAAATTAAAAACATACTTAGGGATTCAGAACGCTTTTATCAACTCAATTCGGCTGGATTAGCACATCACGGAATAAAACAGTGGAGTAATTATCTGATTTGCCATAATTGGAAAACTTATAGGCAATTTCCAACGCTGGTAAAGAATTTTGTTGAGTTGAAACATTATCAAAAGTCAAGACAAGATTAAGAGGAAGATTAGGATTGAGCCGCGCTGCTACCCTAGAAATAGAAGAACGACCAGAAACTTTATTACGACCCAATTGAAGTGCGCTTGGTCTAATCTCCTCCCCTGATACAGTAATTATTCTAGAAGGAGTATCGAAGACATTTAGAGTTAACTGAGCACCAATATTGCCTATATTTTTGACTAACAAATTACAATTAATACTACTACCGCTTCTGTAACAGTTTTGTAATTCAAAATTAAAGCTGTTATCTTGCACTTGCATAGACTGTCGCAAATTCAGTGCTGGAGTAGTTGATGCCCCGCTAGTTTGTACTAAATCACCGCAGACAGTATTACCAGTATCCGTCCTAACACACGCTTTTTGGGCTAGTGCTGGATAATTAAAACTAAGTCCTGATGCGATCGCACTTAATAAGCTAATTAAGCCGCCAAACTGATAAAACCTAAAAACAGAGAAATTTGTCCGTAATAACTTCTGCATAATTAATGCCTTACTAAAGTAGAAATTTCAATCATTATTACAAACTTA
Organism: Crinalium sp.; assembly: GCA_049646245.1. GTDB lineage: Bacteria > Cyanobacteriota > Cyanobacteriia > Cyanobacteriales > PCC-9333 > Crinalium. Next base: position 5,259 of record JBARVL010000531.1, read on the forward strand.
AATGTAGTATGCAACTAAAACAAAGCAGCCTTACGCCACAATGATATAAAACTACCTAAAAAACATAAAACCTAAAACAACTTGAAAGTTACTTATAGCTAAAGCCAATGGTCAATTTAAACTAAATTAAATATCTTAGGGCAGCGATCGCTGCCATTAAAATGGCTGTTAATTGAGGTGAATAATGGACATTATTGCAGATATAAATGGAACCTTAAAGAAGCACAATTTAGAAGTTAAATTAGGGTTAAGTAGCGAAGATGACCAGATTAGAGAAGGGAAAGTAGAAATATATTGTGATAAACCCATAGAATCACAATTGCTTTTAGTAGAAGTAGGAAAGGAAAAACCGAAGAAAATTCTCCAAGTAGCAACTTGGAATCAATTATTAGACCAAATCAAAGCCGAATATGGCAAGAAGTTCTTCCGAGAAAACAGATTATTCGTATTACGAGAAAAAAGATATTCTCAGGAATATCCTAATGAAGATAAAGAATAATTTGTGATTTATAGTTAAATATCCCATTGTGGGGTATTTTTCTTTTTGTCAAAAATAATGATTAATAAATTCTAAACCCATTTAAACAGCAACACACCAAATCTAATTTATAAAGCTGCTAGCGCAGCCTATTAAACGTCAAAATATTACGGCTGTAAAATGACGAAATTAGAAAATGAAAACAATAACGACAATGGTAATGGCAGTAATCATAATCTAGTGCCAACATTAGAAAGCCAGACATTAAACAGAATTAAAATTCAACGTACCCTCTTGACTGATTTAGGAGATATTGATTCTATACTGCTTAGGCTACAAACGCTACACAACTATTGGCAAACAGAAGCAGTAACGACAGGAGAACTAGATCTAGTAAGCCAACTAGATGCAGCAGTTGGGTGTGCGATCGCACTACAAGCCTGCATCCAACACATTAAAGAAGGTGGTTACAAATTTTTACTCAAAACAGCAATTGAGCAATTAGAAAAACAAACCGATCCTAATTTAGAGCAAGAGTCGAACAGAATAGAAGAGTCTAATAGTATCTTGGATTGGCAATTTAAGGTATCCTCAGTTTAAAACTCAAATAATTACAAGCCATCTCACCAAACCACTGTTTGGTGAGATTATTTTATACATACCAACAAAATTATTCTTTTACTTAACGTTCTTATCACTACCATAGTTAATTTAACAATAATCCAACAATAAAAAAATAAACTATTTAACAGAACGGGGCGATTGCCCCGTTGAGGCTAAATAGTTTATTTGACCTCAAAAAATGATTACTTTACCGAAGTTAGACCCGTTAGCTGCATCACTAAACTCCGTACCAGGACTAGCACGCGCAGAAGTACTGCAACTTAGAAAACTGGGGATTACGTCAATCAGAAACTTACTGATGTACTTCCCTAGAACTTACATCCAGCACAAAAAAGTTAAAATTGAAGAAGTTAAAATTGATACGACAGTCACCGTAATCGGTAGGCTGAAAAAATATCAAATCATTACACCTGGAAAATTTCTAACAATTGAGAATTGGACAGTTAAAGATAAAACTGGAACAATAGTTTGCAAGCAGTTCCGCAATCACTCATACTATCGTTCTCCGCAATGGCAAAGGCAACAAAAGGGACTGTACCAACCAAACAGTATCG
>JBARVL010000532.1:0-14207 GCA_049646245.1 Crinalium sp.
TGGGGGTGGAACAGCAATTTCAGTTCAAGGCGGTGTTGGTGTCAGGTTTTAACAATTAACAATTATCAATTATCAATTAAGAACGTGGGCATAAATCAACGTCTAGTCGTTTTCACTTTTGAGGCAACACCCGTCGCCAATGAAGACCTAAGCGATCTTTAACGTTTAATTTTGCCCGCATCCTTAACAAGGAGCAATTACCAAAACAGACATACAACCAGAACAATTACAAGAAGGTCAACTTTTTCTGAATGCTATTGACTGTTAATTGTTAATGGTTAATTGTTAATGGTTAATTGATAATTGTTAATTGTTAATTGTTAATTGTTAATTGTTAATTGTTAGCTACTTGTAAGCGTCGGGTAACAATCGTTACGCCATCTGCCCGAATTAACACTGCTGAAACCCAATAATTCCCTACTTTACGGGGTGCTTTACCTACCTTGAAAATTCCACCCGCAGCTAGTGGTTCTAGTTCATAAGACTTGGGCTGAGTATAGGCAGTTGTACGCACCTGCTCTTCTACAGCAGCACCGAGTAGCACATCATCTCCGATTGGTTCTTTGACGATCGCGTCAAAATTATACTCCTGACCAGGGCGTACTTTCTCTGGCAAATTTACGTCTACAGTAGGAGGTTTTTTTCCCGTTGATAGTTGGGTGCGTTCTGACAAAATGTCTTGTTTAAATATTTTGCCATTGGTGAAATACTGGCGCGATCGCATTGTGCCATTAAATTTCATATTCCTGCCGTCACGCTGCTGGCTGCCAGTAATATAAGTTAAGGTTTCGGCAACAAAACCATTCATCTGTGGCTGCCAAGATTGCAATTCTGTACGGTAGCTGAGTTGGGGATAACGTTGCCACAGTTGAGTTAAACCTTTTTCTACAGCAGTACGATTTAAGCCATCAGAGTTAGTAAAATTTGGGCTATAAAATCCCATCACAGTTTTAACTTCGTGACGATTGGCGGCGGTTTCAACTTGCGTCAACAGGTTTTTGAGTTGTGTCGGCGCGGTTGCAGGAGTTTCTGCCCAAACGCCATTACCTGAAAGCGTGGTTAACAACAGTGTTAATAAAAACAATAAAACATTGGATTTACGCTGTTTAATGGCGTATAAAACTTGCTGTTTAGTTACAGAGGTTCCCATAGGTGATAGTTTGGATAGTTGATTCTAGATTTTAACTGAGAGTCGTAGATAGCTTGTAGGAGAAGCAAATTTGTGTCTAAACCAATTCGCTTGCTGATTGCCGCCAGTGGTACTGGGGGGCATTTATTTCCGGCGATCGCTCTTGCAGAGCAACTACCAGATTATAAAATTGAGTGGTTAGGTGTACCCAACCGACTCGAAACTCAGCTAGTACCCGATCAGTATCCTCTCCATACTATTAATTTAGAAGGATTTCAGCAGCGTTTTGGCTTAGGGACACTGGGAATATTATTGCGGCTGGCAAATTCGATCCGCCAAGTGAGAAAATTATTAAAAGAAAATAACTTTCAGGGATTAGTTACAACTGGTGGTTATATTGCAGCACCAGCAATTTTAGCAGCGCGATCGCTCTCTCTCCCTGTCATCCTCCACGAAGCTAACGCCCTCCCTGGTAAAGTTACCCGTTGGTTAAGTCCTTGGTGTACTAATGTAGCTGTAGGATTTGCCGCAGCAGAAAATTATCTCCCCCGCGTTCCCACAGTTGTTACTGGTACTCCTGTGCGTTCTCAGTTTCGCACACCCCAAGCTTTAGATCTCCCCATTCCTGAAAATGTACCTCTAATAGTTGTGGCTGGAGGTTCTCAAGGTGCAGTTGCAATTAATCAATTAGTGCGACAATGCGCTCAATCTTGGTTTGATGCAGGTGCTTGGATTGTTCATCTCACAGGAGAAAACGATCCAGATGCTCAAAGTTTACAACACCCACAATATATTACCCTGCCTTTTTATAAAAATATGGCTGGGCTATTTCAACGGGCAAATTTAGCAATTAGTCGTGCTGGTGCTGCCACATTAACTGAATTGACAGTAACTCAAACACCTGCCATTTTGATTCCTTATCCTTATGCTGCTGAAGATCACCAAATCTTTAATGCAGCAGTTTTAGCAGACGCAGGCGCAGGTATAGTTTTTAGGCAATCAGAATTAACGTCTCAGTTGCTAGAAAGTAAGGTTTTACATTTCTTAAAATCACCTCAAGAGTTAGCAGAAATGCGATCGCGTGCTGGTGCTTTAGCTATTCCCGACAGTGCAGAAATCTTAGCAAACTTAGTGCGAAAGTTAGTACAAGTTTAGTAGGAGAGATGCGCCAAAGTGCGAAGTTCGTGCATGGCGTAGCTTCGGCGCATCTCTACTTTTTTTAATCCAAATTAAAAAAATGTTAAGAAATTAGTAGAATTTTTATTAACCTTAAAATAAATTTAATAAAATTAAGACAACAGTAATACTTAAGTATAATTGCTTTTCCATCTATAGTAACACAAATCTTGAATTTTTATTACAATTCCTCAGTTGAAAATTTGTCAGGTTACGATATTTTTGATGTAGCAAACTTGAGTAATCTTTAAGTTTTTAGCTTCCTAGTCGTTAACGAACAATTTATAAGTAAAAGGTCAAAGATGGTCAAGTTATTTTTTTCCTCTGGTAGCTGTTCTTTAGCTCCTCACATTGTTTTAGAATGGGTTGGGGAGCCATACGAATCACAAAAAGTACAACTTGGCGATCCTGAATACTTCAAAATTAATCCGCTAGGTGCAGTACCAGCGTTGATTGATGGTGAAAGTGGGATAATGACTCAGGCAAGTGCGATCCTACAATATTTAGCTAACAAATATCCGCAGGCAAAACTGGGAGACGATGGTACATTAAAGGGAAGCTTTGAGCTACAAAAATGGTTGGCGTTTTTCACAGGGGATGTTCATCCTGCCTTTTACCCATTTTTCATGCCTTACCGTTATACAACAAGCAAATTTCCCACAACTGTAGATTTAGCTAAGGAAGCTTCCGAGACTTTAGTTAATAAGGTATTTTCACACTTAGATCAGCATCTTGAAGGAAAGAATCATATTGTCGGTGAGCGTCGTACTGTTGCTGATCCCTATGCTTTTGTAATGATTCGGTGGGGTAAATATTTACCTAAACCACTTTCCGATTATCCCAATGTTTATCGTTTCTATCAACAGATGCTTAAAGATGAAGGTGTGAAGCGAGCAATGGCACAACACGGGATTGATTGACATCTTCCCCAATCTAATCAAGAGATTAGCCTCTTTTGTCTCCATACAAACTAGAGAATCATCAGAAGGCAACCCCTCTAATACTTGTTCCCAAGTTAAATTTGGGAACAAGTTCATTAATATACATAAATTCTATATTTGATGAAAACCGATACAATTTTCTACGAAATATTTAAAGAATTTCCCAACATCTTTTTTGAACTGATAGGTTCTTCAGACACCAATCCCAACACCTACCAATTCCTAGCACCAGAAATTAAACAGCGCACCTTTAGATTAGACGGGGTATTTTCCCCACTGGCGGAATTCCACGCTCAACCCCTTTATTTTGTCGAAGTTCAATTCTACAAAGATGAAGAATTTTACGACCGACTATTTACTAGCATTTTCATAGTTAAATTAATAGTAGAAAACTCTTCTAAATCAGGGGAAGTTGCTCAACAACTTATTACCCAAGCTAGAGAACAACTAACAGATCCCATTGTCCAAGAAAAAGTTTTACAGTTTATCGAAACAATAATTATCTACAAATTCCCCAATTTAAGCCCAAAGGAGATAGAAGCTATGCTGAATCTAGATATTATCAGAGGAACAAGAGTTTACCGAGAAGCAAAACAAGAGGGAAGAGAAGAAGGTAAACTAGAAATCGTTCCTAAGCTACTGCAAAAAGGCTTGAGTGTTCAGGAAATAGCGGAATTATTAGAATTGGATGTTGAAACTGTCAGAAAAGCTAGCCAATAGTCAGTAAATTATCAAAAAACTACCACTTCCCTGTAAAAGGTGAGGGGTTTTATCTTTAATAATACTGAGCTACTGATTACATCATATTTAATGGATCTACATCAATTGTCAAACTCACTGAAGATGGGCAAAGTTCTCTCAAGTAATTAAAATCAGGCAATGTTACAGCAGAATCTAAAGGTAGCTTGAGTAAAATTTGCCAACGATAACGATTAGCTACTCGCATAATATTAGCGGGCGCTGGTCCTAATATTTCATAACTAGAGGTAGAATCGTTTGGCTCATTTTTCTCCAATTCATTTGCTAATAATTCCGCAGTTTCTTGAACTGCTGTTTCCTCAAGGCTACTAAGTTTAAATAAAATTAAACGTCCGTAAGGAGGATAATTGAGGGTGGCGCGTTGTTGTAATTCGGCTTCAGTAAAAGATTGATAATCATGGGTTCGTGCTGCTTGAATAACTGGGTGTTCGGGCGTATAAGTTTGCAAAATTACTCTTCCTGGGTCATCGCCTCGACCAGAACGACCAGCAACTTGGATTAAGGTTTGAAATGCTCTTTCGGAAGCGCGATAGTCAGGAAAATGTAATAACCCATCTGCTGCAACAATACCTACTAAAGTTACTTGGGGTATATCTAACCCTTTAGTGAGCATTTGAGTACCAACTAATAAATCAAATTCTCGATTTACAAAGCGGGTTAATAATGTTCTGTGCGCTCCTTTTGTGCGGGTGGTATCGCTATCAAAGCGGAGAGGGCGCAATTGGGGAAATTCTTTTTCTAATTCTTGGACAACTCTTTGAGTACCACTACCAAAAAATTTCAGGTAAGGGGAACTACATTCGGGGCAATTTGATGGATGGGCGCTGACAAAGTTACAGTAGTGACAGCGTAGTAGTTCTGGCGCTCTTTCTTGGGTGTGGTGATAGGCTAAGGAAACGTCACAGTTAGGGCATTCAATTACATATCCACAAGTGCGACAAGATACAAATGTGCTGTGTCCTCGCCGATGGATAAATAAAATTCCTTGTTGTTCACGTTCCTGTAGTTGTTGTAATGCTTCTTTGAGGGAACGACTAAATATTGAACGGTTTCCTTCCCGCAATTCTTGACGCATATCTACGACTTCTACAGGCGGCATAGGGCGGGACTGGATGCGTTCTGGTAAGGATAGGTAGGCAACGGATTTTTTAACGGATTTAACGGATAAGTTGTCGGTGGGTGGCAATGATTTAGGATCGGTAGAGGTAAGACTTTTCGGTGTTTCCTGTTCAGTGTTCCCTGCTCCCCTGCTCCCCTGCTCGCCTGCTCCCCTGCTTTCCTGCTTAATAGTTACCCAAGTTTCTAAAGAGGGTGTGGCGGAACCTAATACTAAGGGACAATTTTCTAATTCTGCTCTCCAAGTTGCAACATTACGGGCGTGATAGGTGGGAACTGGTTGGTCTTGTTTAAAGCTGGAGTCGTGTTCTTCATCTAAGATGATTAAACCTAGCTTTGGTAAGGGTGCAAATACTGCGGAACGAGTACCAATTAATACTTGTGGTTCTCCTGTGAGCATTTGTCGCCATGTATCGTAGCGTTCGCCGTCGGAAAGGGCGCTGTGATATACACAAACTTTATTGCCAAAACGGGCGCGAAAACGGTCGGTTAGTTGGGGTGTTAAACCTATTTCTGGGACTAAAACTAAGGCTGATTTTCCTTGTTCTAATAAGGGTGCGATCGCCTGTAAATAAACTTCGGTTTTCCCTGAACCTGTTACCCCATGCAGTAGTATTTGTGCAAATTTAGATAAGTTCGTAATAGTTGCTAATGCTTGCGTCTGAGACTCTGTTAAAGACTTAGGGCGATCGCTCTCCACTACAGGAAAAGATTCTGCTCTTAATACCTCCCTTTGCTCAATGACAACACAGCCTTTTTGTTCCAATGTTTTCACTATTGATGCACTGGTATTACAAATTTGCACCAACTCATTTAGCCACAAATCTCCCCCGCGCTGTCGCAACACTTCCCATACTTCCCGTTGACGAGAAGTTAGATCAATGGGAGGCATATTCCCAACTATGGTTACTGCTTGTCTGAGTTTTGGTTTAGTACTTCTGAGGGTTTCTATATAACTTTCTACCAACCCTCGTTTTAATAATTCCCGTAACCCACGCATAGCTGCTGCACGAGTTATACGGTTTTTTGCCCATAGCTGCTGCTGAAGATATTGCCAGGTGTAGTCTCTAGTTTTTCCTGCTTGCAGCAGTTCCACAATACATGAGGCAGTTGAACTTAAGAAATTGAAATTATCTGTTTCTCTTGCCCCCCTCCCTGCAAGCGGGGAGGGGTTTTCTATATCTGGCTTAAGACGAATCCGACGTTGCGATCGCGCGAGTAACCCTGGTGGCAATGCTACCTTAACGACTTGAATTAGTTGCGCGTAGTAATATTGGGCTACTCGCTCTAATAGCGCCCAATAATTAGTTGGAAAAAAACCACTGCAAATTACTTCTTCGACATCCCTAATTTGAGAGAGATTGAGATCTGCGGGTAGTTGGTTAATTTCACGAATTGCGATCGCTCCTACCTGTTGCGAGCCAAATGGCACATTTAAAATATCTCCAGGCTGTAGCTGCATATCAGCCGGAATGCGATAAGTATATAATCCCTGCACCCCTGGACAATCTACTAATACTTCTACTAACCGATCTTGAGTCGAACCCACATCATAAAATGACCCAGGTTCAGCCACAGTAGCAGATAAACCAAAATTATAATTTGACATACAACTACCCTATCGAAGTGCCAACCAATCTTTATATCAAAATCAATAAATCTGACAACTTTCGCGACTTATAGCCAAGCTATTGGGAAATTATCTTACTTCCTGAATCGCCATCAACCAATTGGAGTAAGTTTTTCTTTTGATCCCTCAACCATATTAGCGACATTATTTGGCGATTAAGAAAGTTGATTTTATCCCCATTGATAGATAGATAAGCATATAAGTATATGAGATCCTGATGTCGTAACCAATAAAATTTTAAAAAGCTTAATGTATCAGTGCTAATTAGCCATGATCAGTACTTGGCTTCTATCGGCGCTAGTCTTTGTTGTGGTTAACTGCAACACTCAAATTTTTGTAAAACCCTAAATAAGGAATGTTTTGAAAAATGTATTACTGGTTTTTTGGTTATTTCTATCCCAAGGAAAACTTAAAGCAATAAAAAAATAAGATTAACTTATTGTTTTCTCTTTTTTGTTTTGCCCGTACTTATTAGTTAAACCCAACTAATAAGTTTAGTGTGTTTTGAGAAAGTTGAATAATTGCCCTTGGGTATGGTTCGCCAAATTAAAAAAATAGCTGTTTTTTTGGAGGCATTAGTAAAAAAAAAACCAAAATCTTAATTTAGAGCATTAAAACCAAATTTTTCCCAGTTTAGTACATTGTCAATGTCAATTTAGCAAACCCATAGTTACAAAAAAGTTATGAATATTACTGAATTAGAGCAAACTGATTCTTTGCTATCCGCCGCAAGCGAAGATGTTTTAATTGCCGATGTTCCCGATCTAGAACTAGCAGAATTAGAATTGGTTGAAATCGAATTTTCCGATAGATCCGATGAACTGAATAATGGTGGAGCTAAATATCAAAAAAATCTTTCTGAAGATACAGTAGGTGCTTTCTTCAAAGAAATGGCACGTTACCCTCTTTTAAAAGCTGAGGAAGAAGTTGATTTAGCCAATCAAGTGCAATTTATATTGCAAATAGAGGAAATTGAGCAAAGCTTACAAGTCCAACTCAACCGCAAACCTAGTAAAGCAGAAATAGCTGCTACTCTGGGAATGAATGAGAAACAACTCGATCATCGTTTATATCAAAGTCGTGTTGCTAAACGCAAGATGATTCGCTCAAATTTGCGCTTAGTTGTTTCTATTGCTAAACGTTATTTAAATCGAGGCGTAGCTTTTCTGGATTTAATTCAAGAAGGCGCACTAGGATTAAATCGTGCTGCGGAAAAGTTTGATCCAAATAAAGGTTATAAGTTTTCTACTTATGCTTATTGGTGGATTCGTCAAGCAATAACACGCACTATTGCTAATGACTCACGGACTATTCGTTTACCCATTCATATTGTTGAGAAGCTAAATAAACTTAAAAAAGCTCAACGCAATCTCAAGCAAGATTTACACCGAAATCCTACAGAAGTAGAACTAGCGGAAGCTTTAGAAATACCACCAGAACATTTACGCCAGCTTTTGCAGTTAAGAAGGCGATCGCTTTCTTTAAATCATCGCGTTGGTAAGGGAGAAGAAACCGAATTGGTAGAACTATTAGAAGATAGTGAAAACCAATCTCCTGAAGAGCAAATGAATGACTCGATGATGCGTCAAGATATTTGGGAAGTGCTGGATGAAGTATTAAATGAAAGAGAAAGAGATGTAATATGTTTGCGTTACGGTTTGGCTAGTAATGAGCCTTACACTTTAGAAGAAGTAGGTAGTTTGTTTAATCTTTCCCGTGAGCGTGTACGCCAAATTCAAAGTAAGGCTATGCGAAAATTGCGCCGCCCTCAAGTAGCACGACGCTTAAAAGGTTGGTTAACTTAATTGAGAGGGGGTGTTGATAACTAAAATAGTCAGCATCATTGGGGCAACCACAGGAGGATTGCCCCTACGTGGTAAAATTTTCGGGATTGTTGGGATGTAGGTATCGCAATCCCACAATAATGGATTATCTCTGATATATTCTCGCAAGCGATCGCCAGATTTTTCGTTACGAATAATGTGTTCATAATAATTCCTTTGCCAGAGTCTTTTTTCAAAACCTGGGAATTCTTGATTATAAACCCCATTTCGATATTGAGCAGTGGTTAAAGATTTAAAACGATGAATAAGATTGCCTAAATAACGCTTTAGCTCTTGCTATATTAATAAATGTTAAAACTATCCTGATGCACAACATTTTGGCAGAATAATAGCAGATTAAAATTTAATCGATCACAATTCTTTACTATATAAGCGCGGTTACTCTTGGGAATTTTAAAAATTGTCATTGCTGTTCATAAAACTATCAGGTTGGTTGAGGATTAAGATGATAAGTTTTGTAATAGCTGAAATAAAGTTGTAGCAGCTTCAGATAAACTACTCTCTCTTTCAGGAGAAATATTAAACATATTAATAATCTTCTGATTATCGGCATTTTTCAGCGTATATAGAGTTTGGAAGCGGAATTTAAGCTATACAAAAAGTTATTTTTTACTAGCTGTCTCTTTTAAATCCTGTGAAATAAAAGCTTTGATATAGATTTGTTAATTAATTTTTTCAACCAAGTCAACTCCATAAGTGCAGCAAAACTTAACAAAAATATCCGTGTATTTGCGTAGACAACTAAGGTATTTGTTTAATTAAAATTAATAGCGTAAGCAATATTATTCTGTTGTTCATAGCAGAAGTAGCAAAAATGATATGCAAAGTAATATTAAGCTCGGTAAAATAACCAAAATTGGGTTTGGTACTATCATTGCTCTGATGGTAGGAATTGGCATTAGCTCTAAAATCAGTACTAACCGTTTAGTAGCAGCAGTAAATTGGGTTACTCATACTTATGAAGTCAAAGCTAAACTTAAAGGTTTAGAAAAAGACTTGGTAGATGCAGAAACAGGACAACGGGGATTCATTTTTACTGGTAGGGAAGATTTTTTAGAGCCATATAAAAACTCTCAAAAGGTTAACGGGCAACATCTTCGGGAGTTAAAAGAGCTAATTAAGGATAACCCCAAGCAAATCGAAAGGCTGACTCGCGTTGAAGATTTAGCTCAACAAAAAATGTCTGAATTGGCTGCAACTATTGCTTTAAAAAAAGCTAATAAAGACAAAGAGTTAAGAGCTTTAGTGCTTTCCGGTAAAGGTAAGCAAATCATGGATGAGCTTAGAAATAAGCTTGATGATATGCTGGAGGTAGAAGATGATCTGTTAGTCAAACGCCAAGAAGAAGCCAAACAAGCTGAACAAATATCTAGCTTAGTTTCTTTAGGTGGAACAGGCGCGGCAATAGCATTAGGTGTATTTACTTTATTATTTATTGACCGCCGAGTTGTCAGACCGATCAATCAAGTTTCTAACAATATTGCTAAGTCTTCAACAGAAATTGCTGCTGCTGTAGAGCAACAAGAGCGTAGTGCTGCTCACCAAGCTACTGCTGTGACTGAAACTACTACTACAATGGATGAGTTGGGTGCTTCATCGCGTCAAGCAGCAGATCAAGCAGAAGCATCAGTAGAAACTGCGCGTAAACTGTTAGATTTAGCAGAATCATCCACGACGGGAGCGCGTCAAGCACTAAGTTTAGCAGAATCGTCTGCTAATGGAGCAAGACAGGTATTAAGTTTAGCAGAATCTTCGGCAACGGGAGCAAGGCAGGTATTAGCCTTAGCTGAGTCAGGAAATGAATCTGTGATCAAAACTCAGGATGGTATGTCTACTTTAAAAGAAAAAGTAGGTGCGATCGCAGAACATATCATGCGCCTCAGTGAGCAAACTACCCAAATAGGTAGCATTACCAACTTAGTCACAGATCTGGCAAATCAAACCAATATGCTATCTTTAAATGCCGCAGTTGAGGCAGCGCGTGCAGGAGAAAATGGCAAAGGTTTTGCTGTCGTTGCTAGTGAAATTCGCAAACTAGCCGATCAAAGCAAAAGATCGGCAGAAAAAATCAATACACTGATCAGCGATATTCAAAACGCTATTAACGTCACCGTAATGGTTACTGATGAAGGTAGGAAAAATGCTGAAGAAGGAATTAAATTAACTCAAGAAACCGCAGTAGCATTTAATAAAGTTTCTCAGGCAATTAACGATGTCGTTTTGGACGCTTCAACAAATGTTACTCAGGCAATTAATGATGTAATTTTACAAGCTTCCTATCAGGTAAATCAGGCAATTAATGATGTAATTTTGAACAATCAAGAAAACTCAATAGTCGCCATTAATGATGTAGTTGTTAGAAGTCAACAAATTTCCTTGACAGCTAAACAACAAGCGATCGCGATTCAACAAGTAGTTGAAGCTATGAATAATCTCAACCAAGCCGCAGTAGAAACTGCTGGTGGACTTAATCAAACTAAAATTGAAACTCAGCAGTTAAACTCAGCAGCATTAAATTTACAAACAGTTGTTTAAAGGTATAAAAATGAATTTCACTAACTTAAAACTCAAGCAACGTATTTTGTGGGGTTATTCAGTACCTTTAGTTTTGACAATAGCCGCTACTTCTGTAGTAATTTTCAACGCTAATAAGGTAGAAAGACAATCTCAGGCGACAGATAAAGGATGGACTTTAGTGAGAGATACAGATCGCTTACAGTTGATCCTCCACGCCAGACAAGCAAATGTGAGGGCTTATTTGCTTAGTCAAGATCAGGAATATGCTACACGGTACACAGACAGCGTTAAAAATTATAACGAAATGATCAAATCTTTAGAAAAGTCTGTGACTTTTTCTACACCGGAACAAGCTGTACGTTTAGAAAGGCTTAAGATACTAGGAAAAGAAATTTCTGAAATTAACTTTAAATTAATTGCTTTAGTCAAAGCAGGCAAAAGAGATGAAGCAATTAAACAATTTTCGCAAACCAAACTGCTTTCTATAATTGATGAGGCACTGACAGTTTTTAAAGCTTTAAATCAGACAGAGGATCAGCTTCAAGGTCAACGAGCAAAAGAAGCAGCACTGGCGATGAAATCATTAAATATGGCAGCGATAGGAGGTGTATTAGCTACAACTATATTGGCAATCGTGATTGGTTTATGGATTGCTAACAAAATTACCGAAAAAATTAATCAAAGCATTGCTGTAGTGGTGAGTTCTTCCTCAGAAATTGCCGCTACTACAGAACAACATGAGCGTAGTGCTAATCAACAAGCGGCGGCGGTTAATCAAACTAGCACGACAATGGATGAATTAAATGCTTCATCGCAACAAGCAGCAGAACAAGCTGAATCTTCTACATTAGGTGCAAGAGCGATCGCAGATCAAGTAGTACGTTTAAGCGAACAAACAAAACAAATCAGCATAGTTACTAACTTGGTAGGAGAAATTGCCAATCAAACTAATATGTTAGCCTTAAATGCTGCCGTAGAAGCTGCCCGTGCTGGCGAACATGGTAAAGGTTTCGCGGTTGTAGCTAGTGAGATTCGTAAACTTGCGGATCAAAGTAAAAAGTCAACCGAAAAAATCAATAATTTAGTAGCAGATATTCAAAGTCTTACTGATGCCAGTATAGTAGATGTTGGCGACGGTCAGAGAGTTGAAAGTATTGTTACTGCTGTTAACAACATTGTGACGAATTCTCAACGCATCTCACTAACTGCAAAACAACAAGCAGTTGCAGTTCAGCAAGTTGTTTCAGCAATGAATTATCTCAGCGAAGGCGCGGTACAAACAGCTAGTGGAATTAGTCAAACCAAAATTGGGATTCAAAGATTGAATCAAGCAGCGCAAGATATTCAAGCAGTTGTTTAACTGTAATTATTTAGTTATCAGGGGTAAGCATTTCACTTTTGAGTGGTGGGTGAAATTAGATTAATAACGCCTACTCCTACTCCCTTCCCACGCTCAAGAATACCTCCACTATTCTTCCTCTTCCTTTGCGTCCTTTGCGTCTAAAACGCTGGCGCGTTTCGCTTCGCTAAGGCGGTTTAAAAAATAGGTATTCTTTAAGCGGGAAGAAAGTAGTTATATGCTCACAAACAAATCATTTAGGAGAATAAAATTATGTTTATTGATGATGATGAAATGCGGCAAATCTTCAAAGATGTGAGCGAAGAACGCTTACAAAAATTGGATGAAGGATTGCTACTTTTAGAAAAAAATGCCTCAGACGAAGGAAAATTTAATGATTTGCTGAGGGAAGCACACAGCTTAAAAGGTGATGCTATCCGCAAATTAGTCCATGAAGCCGTTACAGGAGAAGCATCAAAAATTGACCCCTGCTCAAATCCATGCGTTAATATTTGCTCCTGGGTTTTCTACCCGTACATTTGTAACCGAAGTTTCTGGCAGAGGCGTGGGGTTAGATGTAGTTCGTACAAACGTAGAGCGTCTTAAAGGTACTATTCAAGTAGAATCTACACCAGGCAAAGGAACTACTTTCCGGCTGCAATTAGCTTCTACTTTGGCAACTGCTCATGTATTGATTGTGGAAGTAGATAGTATATCTTATGCTATTCCAGTGGAATTTGTTGATACTACTTTACTGGTTAAACAGCATGATATTTTCTCAATAGAAGGTCGTGATACTCTGCTGTTAGATAGTCAACCAGTTTCAATGGTATGGTTATCCGATATGTTAGAAATATCATCAACCGTTGTTAATAAAAAGCTAACTGACTCTCAACAGTTACCCTGTATTATTCTCAAAGTGGGTCAAGAACGTTTAGGAGTAGTTGTTAACGCTTTATTAGATGAGCAAGATGTAGTTCTTAAACCTCAAAGTAAGTTACTCAAGCGAGTTCGCAATATTTCTGGAGCTACAATTTTGGGAACAGGGGAAGTATGTATGGTTTTAAATCCCCAGGATTTGCTAAAATCTGTACGCGGAAAAACTGTGTCAGTTAGCCCTCAAATATCAGTTGGACAGGCAACAGGAAAACAGAAAATTTTGCTAGTAGAAGATTCTATTACTATCCGCACCCAAGAAAAGCGGATTTTGGAAAGTGCTGGTTATGAAGTTGTCACAGCAGTAGATGGATTAGATGGTTATGATAAATTACGAGTCAATTATTTTGATGCTATAATTTCTGATGTAGAAATGCCGAGATTAGATGGTTTATCTTTAACAGCGAAGATTCGCCAGCATAAAGAATTTAGCGAGATACCTGTAATTTTAGTGACATCTTTAGCTAAAGATGAGGATAAGAAGAGGGGTGCAGAAGCAGGAGCAAATGCTTATATTACTAAAGGTAATTTTAATCAACAGTTGTTGATTGATACTTTGAAAAGGTTAGTTTAGACCCCCACCTGTAGGACATTTTTTCAAACTTTATTGGCTCTGTTTGTGTCGGTGAGATCCCCCTAAATCCCCCTTAATAAGGGGGACTTTGATTAGATTAGATTCTCCCCCCTTAACAAGGCAGGGCTGTAACATTGCTCTCAAATTCCCACAGGCGCACATCCTGGGGAACCATACAGACTAAGCCTGCCTTTGCAGGCTTTTTTAATTAATGTTTGATGTTAATTAAAAATCTAGCCCGCGTAG
>JBARVL010000533.1:0-5574 GCA_049646245.1 Crinalium sp.
ACAACGCAAAGTGGCGGATTGCTAGTCATACTGGGATTCCAGATCTAGACATTACTGGACAAATTACTGAAGAGCAGAAGAACCAAGTTAATCAGTTAATTTTGAAATTTGCTGATAGCCAATCAGGGAAACAAGCATTGTCAGAAATCAAAGTGGAGGTAAATCATGAGTATTTCCGAAACTGAAAATAGTTACTTCCAAACGTTTGTTAATTTAGGTGTAAGCGAGTCGGATGCTGTTAAGGTTGCAAACATTTTGTACGAAGTTGACCGTACCAGGCAGCGGACACCAGAAGAACAGGCTTTTATTAGCAAGATATTTGACCAAGTGAAAGACCGTATTTCTAGCACTCCAGACATTGATGAAGTAAAAGATTTACAAAATATGCTTTGAGTTGTATGCCCTTCCTCTTAGGAGTCGCGGGAGCAATCGCATAAATAATTATCAGTTTGCACCAACAAAACAATCCTAGTTGGTGCAGTTTCGTTCTTTGTATCTAAAGAATGTTGCAACTAAGCACAAACCATTAACGGAGGATATCATGAGCAGAAATGCAGAAACGCGAGAAGAACGGCGGTATAGAATGCAGCGACGGGCAATCAGAGATGGTTTGCGCGATAATCGCACATCACTACTTGTAGAAAAACTTGTAAGTACAGTAGGAGGTTGGCTTTGAGGTTTTTTGCTACTCTATGCCTACATCAGTTGGGATATGAGTAAGATGCCCGCCAAACACGCTCTTTTTGTGAAAAAGCAAGCAGAAAAAACAATGCTGTTCAACAAGCTAGAAAAATGTAAGAAAACTGGCAATCCCAAGAGAAAGGAATGCACAGATATATGGTGGAAGTGGATCAGAATGAAATAGAGAAGTGCGAAAGCGTTGCAAACCTGTGCGATCGCAGAGAAGCGCATAGCGAGAACTTACCACAGCTTCTAGCCGTCCACCAGTTATAACCAGTCAGAACTCAACAACAACTGGTTCAAGTGATAGTAGTGATGATAATTAGACTACTGTTGCACAGCAATACAGTCACAGAACTTGCCGCTATGCACGAAAGCTACCTTGAGTTAGAGAATACAGTTACCTTAAAGTGAGTAAAATAACAGCAACTCGTGACTGCTTTATCCCTGGTATGGCTAAGGAAACCCGTAGCAAACGCATTGAAATACTGCTAACCCCTGCTGAAAACAAATTAGCAGAGCAAATGGCATTGAGTGAACGGGCGACAGTTAGTGGGCTGATCCGATCGCGCATATTTAAAAAAGCTCCGTTAATAGACGCAACTGTCTCATCCCAATTCATTGAGAAAACAGCTAAAACCTTATTCAAACTAAATAGGTACATTAAAGACACTTCTCAACCCGAAGAAATTTGTAATCTACTTACTCAAGTAAAAGCGGAACTAATTGAAGCGCGTAACTTGATTGCTAACGACTCTAATAGTCAGTAACGTATGATTGGCAAAATCACCAAAGGCAGCAATTTCAAGGGCTTACTAGATTACTTATTCTCTAAGCCTGGTGCAGAATTGCTTGGTGGTAACGTAGTAGGAGAGACAGCAGACGAATTAGCAAGTGAAATGAACAAAAGCAGTAAGAAAAGTTCTAGAGTAGAAAAACCTGTTGGTCACTTTTCTTTAAGCATCCCCCCCACTGACAAATTAGATGAACTTGATTGGCTTGACATTGCATCCAATTACATGAAGGAGATGGGCTATGACTGCAATAAGTACGCAGTAGTTCACCATACCGATAGAGATCATGACCACATCCACATTGCAGCTTGTCGAGTGCGGTTAGATACAGGCATTTGTGTAGAAGATAGTTGGGACTACCGCCAAAGTGAAGCAGTCCTCAAAAAACTAGAAGTTGATTACAACTTAACTCCTACACCCAGTAGTCAAGATAAGGACAGACGTTCACCCACTACCGGAGAGCGGAGATTGCTTGCTCGAACAGGTGAAGATAGTGTACGAGTAAAACTGCAAGATACTATTGATGATTTGTGCAGTCATCAACCCACAATGCCAGAACTGATCGACCTGCTGAAAGACCAGGGCGTTGATGTACAGGTCAAGGAAACTGTTAGTGGCTCAATGGGCATTTCCTACGAACTTGATGGAGTTGCTTTTAGTGGCACTCATTTGGGTAGAGCATACACTTTCAACGGACTGCAAAAGCATCGCGGCGTTGAATATGACCCTGAACGTGATGATAGTGCTATAGCAACAGCTTCCAGTCGTACCCCAGTTCTAACCAGTCAAAACTTAACCACAACTGATTCAACTGATGGTGATGATGATGATAACGAGACTATTGGTGCAATCGCACCAAGTAACCAGAAAGTTGAATTGCCAGGGCAACTACCATCACTACCAGAATTGGAACCACAACTTGAAATTGGTAATGATGAAGCTGCAACAGAAAGTAGTGATGAAGCTGAAGACAGTGATGATGATGAGAAATTAAACTATCCAGATATTTTTGCGGTTCCAGATGATTTCGATCGAGAATTCCTGTTACAACAGCACCGCGAACAACAGAGATTTGTTCTTGAAAAACAAGCAGCAGAACAAGCACTTAATCATGCGGCTGCAATAGAGTATAGACGCGCAGAGGAACAACGGATTAGAGATATTTACTCATTAAATATCAATAATCCTATATTCAATGACTTGATACCAGATGAAGTGAAAGCTTTGTTTGAGGAAAGTATTGCTAAAGGTAACACTGGTGCTACCGCACCCGAATATGGCTCAAATCTTAAGGGAATTAGCTTCAGAAATTCTGAAAGCTTTACCTAAAAGTCAGAAATTAGAACTCTCGGAAGCTGGTTGGAACGGTATTCTACGAGAGCAAGAACGAGAGCGTCAGGCAGAACAGATGCAATTAATAACCCAGTACCAGTCACAGCAGGAATCACAAATGGAATTGTAGTCACCCTTGAAAGTGACGCGGTACTTACTACCTGTAAAAATTTAAGCGCGAATTAAATCCAAAATTTTAATTCCGCGAGATTAATCTAGGGTAGTTATTTACCTTGTTGTACTACAAATAGATTATCGCTGTAACTTTTTCTAGGGAATTAAAAATCTGAAAGTAACTAGCAAAATGCAGCAATCGTTTCTAAAGGCTGCTATCCAGAGTAGTAAGCGCAAACTAAGTGTAAACTCATAAATGCAATATTACCATGCTCTAATCTTGCTCATGCCAAACTAATAGAAACAGATCTAAGTAATGCAGATTTGACCGATGCTAATTTAGCAGGAACCAACTTAAATAATGCAATCTTAAACAATCCAAAATTAAATGATATAAACACATACGAAAATCCCCAAGCAAATTAAAGATCTACTTAGGGATTCAGAACACTTTTAATACAGATCAACTCAATTCTGCTGGATTACCATATCACGGAATAAAACAGTAGAGTAATTATCGGACTTACCATAATTGGAAAACTTATAGGCAATTTCCAACGCTGGTACAGAATTTTGTTGAGTTGAAACATTTTATTATTTTTAAGCAAGATATTCAATGAAATGATTTTAACACAATCACAAAAGCTACATTGTTTAAGGCAGCGATCGCTGCCATCATAATGTAGTTTAAAATAAGTCCGATGCAAGCAGAACTCAGCAACAAAATTCAATACATCAATAATATAATAAAGTTGGTATCACTAGCCAATGAGCAACTGAAGACTAAAAATAATGGTAAGTTTTCTAAATGGGAAATACTTGTAGATGTAAAATTTCTTACCAATGGACAGAATAATATTTGTCAGGTAATCCAATTTACCATGATGGAAGAAATCGTGGATGACGATGGATGCAAAAATAGCATTGAAATAACTAAAGGAAGTACATGGCTCAGTTTTATAGACAGTGTAAAATATGAGCTAGGAAATAGGTTTATAAACCTGACGGGACTTACAGAAATCCCTATGTCTGCTAATATTCGGCAAGAAATAAAGTCAAATGATGAGCAAAAAGATCCAGATGACTTGAATAATGACTTTGATAACTTTGATGATGATGATTATGCTGATAATAATAATGATGATCATAATGACCAAATAGAAAGCATAATGAGGATGGGGTCATTTAGATCAAACCGAAAGTAAGAAAAGCTGAAATTGCAGAAAAGCAGTAGAACAAAGATAACTAAACCAAAATTATTGTATAAAATACCCTATGTAGGGTATTTTTCTTTTTGTTAAAAACTGAGCTATTTATTCAAATAACGTTATAAAAATTAAATTACTAAGGGCAGCGATCGCTGCATTAAGAATGTAATTGATTGAGGCTAGATAAGTCAAATGACCGTAGAAATTAACAACGAAATTAATAACATAAACGACATAATAAAATTCGTTGAAAACGTAAACAAAGAACTAAAAGAAAGGAATTATCCCAGGTTCAAAATTACTGTTGAAATCAAGGTGAAAACATACACCAACGATAGAACAACCAAACAAATAAAATTTGTTTTACTAGAAGATGATCGCTACTGCGATTGGATGAGAGTAGCATCTGGGGTAACATGGGAAGGGTTCATTGACGATGTTGGCGATGAACTAGGAGACAGCTTTTTAAGGATGACGGGACTTCAAAAATTGACTGACAGTTTGAATATCCCTGTTAATTATATTCCGCAAAAAACCGAATCAAATGAAAAAAATATTTCAGATGAGGCAGAAGAAAATATTGACCTTATTGATATTCTTGATATAGATGAGGATGAGTTTGATGATGAGGATGAGGATGAGGAGTTTGACGGTGACAAAGATGGCGATAACGATAAGTTAAAAAATGCTAAATACAGACGTTATTTAGCAAGCAGAAAAATAGAGAGAGTAGCAAAGACAAAATAAATAGCATAAAATAGCCCCCTAAAAAATATCCTAATACAGGGTATTTTTCTTTTTATTAAGAATTGCTAAAGCAACTTATACAATACCACAAAAATTAAATTACTAGGGGCAGCGATCGCTGCCATTGGAACGGCTAATAATTGGAGTAAGCAATGAATCTACTAGAAACAATCAACAGGAAACTTAGTACACAAAACCTCAGTGTTAAATTAAGACTGAACATTGAGGAAAAAGACATTAGAGCAGGAAAAGATTGGATATATTGCAATGAAGCAATTAAACCTATTTTAGTGCTACTTGAAGAAGATGAGACAGTAGTACTAAAGGCAGATACTTGGAATACCCTTCTCAATAAAATAGAATCCGAATACGGGAAGCGGTTTATGCGATATCACGATCTTAACTCTCTAAGAGAAGATAGATATAATACAACAGATAGAGAAGAAGATTATTAATATTCTTTTCTATTTTAAGAATAATATCCCTAATCAGGATATTTTTTTTGTTAGAAATTAATACTATTTTAAGAAATAAAAAATATCAAATCACTACACCTGGAAAATTTCTCACCATTGAGAATTGGACAGTTAAAGATAAAACTGGAACAATAGTTTGCAAGCAGTTCCGCAATCACTCATACTATCGTTCTCCGCAATGGCAAAGGCAACAAAAGGGACTGTACCAACCAAACAGTATCG
>JBARVL010000534.1:0-5644 GCA_049646245.1 Crinalium sp.
GCCCCAGATCACATCATAGTGTTGGAGAAAGACTTTCCCCGATTGCAAATAAAAGTAAATAGCCGAGGGAAAGACACCACCTTAGTCATCAAAGGTCCTGGCGACACTATTCGCTGTGGTGATGATACAGATACAAGCAAAGATGCCTCTATCTCCGACACCGACTGGAAAGCAGGCGAATATCAAGTCTGGGTAGGTTCAATTGAATCTGGGCAAACTTGGAACTATACTCTTTCTATCCAAGAGTAAACTTAAATTTCCTACCAATAAAACCTACGCAGGTTGAAAAAGTTAAAAAGTACCCAAAGGCTGATGATATCAGGATTTTACCAAATCACCAGTCCCCAGTCCCCAGTCACCAATTTAGGCATTTTGGGAGAGGTACGCTCGAAACGCCACTATAACGTTAAGATAGTATGTGGACTATTTTGCCAAAAGTGTTAACCCTAGTGTTTTCTACTTTCTTAGCTGACTTCCGAATCATCTTCGAGCGAGACCCTGCCGCCCGCAACTGGGTGGAAGTTTTGTTTTGCTATCCAGGGTTACAGGCGCTGCTATTTCATCGCTTTGCTCATTGGTTACACTCATTTAAGCTTCCCTTTATTCCAAGATTTATTTCCCACTTGGCACGCTTTTTAACTGGGATTGAAATTCACCCAGGAGCGCAAATTGGACGGGGTGTATTTATCGATCACGGCATGGGTGTGGTGATTGGGGAAACGGCAATTGTGGGAGATTATGCTTTAATTTATCAGGGTGTCACCCTTGGGGGTACTGGTAAAGAAAGCGGCAAGCGTCACCCAACATTAGGAGAATATGTAGTAGTTGGTGCTGGTGCCAAAGTTTTAGGTAATATCCAAATTGGCAGCAACGTCCGTATTGGTGCTGGTTCAGTAGTGCTGCGCGATGTCCCTTCTGATTGCACAGTAGTAGGTATTCCAGGTAGGATTCTTTACCGCTCTGGTGTACGGGTAAATCCCTTGGAGCATGGTAGTTTGCCTGACTCGGAAGCAGCAGTAATTCGTGCGTTGATTGACAGAATTGAATCCCTTGAGCAGCACGTGCAAGAGTTACAGCAGCAACCTTCTTTGACAACTGCTGTATTTCACAAAGCTAAACCAGACAATGACTCATCAAAAGTGCCAGTAGGAGTAGCTCCCTGTTGCGGTGTTGACGATGGCATAATTCGGGACTTTTTAGATGGCGCAGGCATTTGATCAATTAACAATTAACAATGATCAATTGCTGATGATTAGTTTGTAGGTTGGGTTAAGCGCAGCGCCACCCAACATTTTTAATTAATTATTAAGGATTTACTGCTTGAATAGACCATAAATTGCTATCAAGATGATAAAGACAGCGATTATGTGGATTACCTCGTAATTCTAGGTGATCTACTTGTATCGGTTCGAGTAGTAATAAGCAAAAATTTGGTAGTGGTTCAACTGCGTCTGGTTGCGGTGGCGAAAAAGCTTGCGAGTCTTCTGGTTTATTTTTACCAGGATAGCGCCAAGTAAATTGTAAACGAGCCGCGTCAGAAAGTTCTTGCCAAGATGCAGAGCGCGATCGCACTAATTTCGCATCACTATAATTATCGCCTACTACGATTAGCTGACCGGAAATCCGAAACTGTTCCCGTGTCTCAGGAAAATACCAGCAAGCTTCTCCCCAAGATAGATGCTGGATTTGTTCTACCTTCTCGCTGCGGGAGTCTGTGATAAATTTAAGTTGATTGGTATTTTCTAGAAACCCTCGAAATACAACTGTACGATTAGCAGGTCGCCCATCAGTGCGAACTGTGGCTAATTGTAAGTAACGAGCATAAGGTAGACTGCGGTGAAGATCCAGAGCGTTTGCAAGATGCGATCGCCAGGGTGCAAGAGACATTGTATATTACGCCTTACTAGAAATTTCAAGTTTTTTAATATTAAAAATATTTTTTTTCTTTTACCAATAACTCATGCTAGTGATTCCAGAATATACGATTTTAGAAACGGTTGCTGAATCTAATAAAAATATTATTTTCCGATGCTTGCAACAAGAATCACAACAGCAAATTTTACTTAAAACTATTAATCGCAAACACCCTTCAGGAAGAGATATCGCTCACTTACAACATGATTACACAGTTAGTAAAAATCTTCAGATAGAAGGAGTTATCAAGCCGTTATCATTTGAAGAGCAAAACAATCTTTACTTATTGAAGTTAGAAAATTTTGTAGGAATTTCTTTGCAAAAAATTCTGGTAGTTCAAAAGATAGAAGTATCAGTGTTTTTAGTTTTAGCAATTCAAATATTACAAAGCTTAGAAGAACTACATAAACATAATATTATTCATCAAGACCTACAACCAGAAAATATTATTGTTAACCTCAAAGAAAAAAAACTAAAGATTACAGGCTTTAGCCTTTCCTCGCTACTTTCTAGAGAAACACAAACAGTTACTAATCCTCGACAACTCGAAGGCAATCTTAGCTATATATCTCCAGAACAAACAGGTAGGATAAATCGCTTTATTGATTACCGTACTGACTTTTATTCTTTAGGCGTAACATTTTATGAAATGCTCACAGGACAGTTACCTTTCCCTACAACTGATGTAATGGAATTAATTCACTGTCATATTGCTAAACAGCCTGTACCTCCCCATCAGCTAATCCCAGAAATTCCCTTAGTAATTTCAGATATTGTGATGAAGTTACTTAGTAAGACAGCAGAAGAAAGATACCAAAGTGCTTTTGGAATTAAAGCAGATTTAGAAAAATGTTTGAATTTTCTTCAAAATCTAGGCAGCATTCCCCAATTTCCTATTGCTGTAAATGATATATCCGAGCAACTGCAAATCCCACAAAAATTATATGGTCGTGAAAGAGAAATTACTCAACTTTTAACAGCTTTTGAGAGAGTTAGTAATGGCAACAGCGAAATGATTTTGGTAGCTGGATATTCAGGGGTTGGTAAGTCAGTTTTAGTGAATGAAATCCATAAACCAATTGTAGAAAAGCGCGGCTATTTTATTTCAGGAAAATTTGATCAGTTAAAACGCAATATTCCTTATGCTGCATTAAATGAAGCTTTTTCAGAACTAATCCGGCAGCTACTAACAGAAAGTTCTCAAAATATTGAAGACTGGAAGCAAAAATTTTTAGAGGCGGTGGGTGTTAATGGTCAGGTCATTACTGGTGTAATTCCTGAAGTTGAATTGATCGTGGACAAACAGCCTAAAGTGCCAAACTTAGGGGCAACAGAATCTCAAAATCGCTTTAATTTAGTTTTTCAAAAATTTCTAGGCGTTTTTACCCGCCAAGAACACCCACTGGTTTTATTTTTAGATGATTTACAGTGGGCAGATGCAGCTTCACTAAATTTAATTAAGTTAATAAGTTCTGACTATAATAGCCAGTGTTTATTGATGATTGGGGCATATCGAGATCATGAGGTAGATGATTTTCATCCATTGACACAAACTATCAATGAAATAAAAAATTATAGCACTATAACTGCTATAAATCTCCGTCCTCTCAATCTTATTGAGATAAATCAATTAATTGCCGACACGCTAAAATGCCAATTAGAAGATGCCGCAAGTTTAGCTAACTTAGTTTGTAATAAAACTCAAGGGAACCCGTTTTTTTTGACGCAGTTACTCAAAAGCATTTATCAAGAAAAAATATTATTTTACAATCAAGATTTTCATTATTGGCAATGGGACGTTGAATTAATCCATAACTTGGGGATAACTGATAATGTTGTTCAATTAATGGTGAGCAAACTTAATCAACTAGATCGGAATACACAAGATATTTTAAAGCTGGCGGCTTGCATAGGTAATAAGTTTTCTTTGGAGATGCTTTCAATAATTAATGATAAATCTTTAGTCACAACTGCCAATCAACTTTGGGAAGCACTCCAATCTGGTTTAATTTTGCCCCTTAGCAATGCTTACAAAATTCCTTTACTCGCTACTACTGAATTATCAGTATTGGAAAATAATTTTAGCTGGCATCAAGAGAAATTGGTAATTGAATATAAGTTTTTGCACGATCGCGTACAACAAGCTGCCTATTTTTTAATCCCAGAAAATCATAAACAAGCCATTCATTTAAAAATAGGTAAACTCCTCTTAAAAAATAGCCGACCTCAATACATAAAAGAGCAAATATTTGATATTGTTAATCACCTTAATATTGGTAGCGATTTAATTACTCACCAGCCAGAAAAAGATCAATTAGCAATGCTAAATCTTTTAGCGGCTCAAAAAGCGTCATCTGCAACAGCATATAAACTAGCAGTCAGGTATTTAAGGGCAGGTTTAGAATTGTTAGCGCCTAATACTTGGGACTATCAATATCAGCTAACACTAGATTTATATTTAGAAAGAATAGAAGCCGAATATATTAATACAAACATTGAGCAAGCTACCCAGCTTTCGGATATTGCTATAGAACACGCCAAAACAGTTTTGGATAGAGCCAAAATATCGGCTTTAAAAATTAAATTTTATATTGCCCAAAATGATTGCGCCAAAGTATTAGATACAGGTACGCAAGTTTTGAAAATGTTGGGTGTAAGCTTGGCACAAATAGCACCACAAAATTTAATTAATGAGGATTTGCTTGATGTACCTAACATGGATGATCCTTATACCTTAGCAGCTATGAATATTTTAATGCTGCTCTGTCCAATTGCTTTTATTTCTAATAGTCCGCTAGGTTTACCATTTGTATTTACAATGCTGCAACTGGTTAAAGATTATGGTAATTCTAAAGAAGCTATTTATGCTTATGGGATTTATGGTGTGATTCTTTGCGGTCCCTTAGCAGATATAGATACTGGGCAGCATTTTTTTAAGATATCTTTACAATTGTTAGATAAGTTTGATGCCAAAGAATTAAAGTCTAAAATATATAATATGCTGGGGGCAAATATTTTACATTGGAAACAACATACTAGAGACACTTTAAAAATTTTATATGAGTCTTTGCAAAGCGGTTTAGATACTGGTGATATTGAGCAAGCTTGTCATGCTGCTCTGTTTTACTGTGAGCATCATTTTTTTATAGGTCATAATTTAAAATCTCTAGCTAGTAAGCAGGAAAAGTATTTAAGTATAATCGCTAGTCTTAAACAAGAGTATCAGTTAAATTATACTAAAATTTGTGGGCAAACCGTTTTGAATCTTTTAGATGGATCAAATTATAAATATAATTTAATCGGTGAACACTTTAATGAAATAGAATCTTTGCCCAAACTTTTAGCAGATAATAGTTTTATTGCTGTTTTTTATATTTATTTCAATAAATTAATGCTGGCTTACTTGTTTAATGATTACCAGCAAGCTATAAACAACGCTATAAAAGCAGAAAAATATACACTGTATGTCCGAGCGATGATGGTATGGGGTGAATATAATTTTTACTATGTTCTCGCTTTACTTGCAGAATATTCTCATGCTACAAAAGATGAGCAAGAACACTACATGACTACAGTAGTGGAGAACCAGCAAAGGTTAAAACAATGGGCGGATCATGCTCCCGCAAATTATCAGCATAAGTATGAATTAGTAGAAGCGGAAATTAATCGAGTAAATGGGGAAGCTTTCAAGGCGATGGAATATTACGATCGCGCCATTTCCAATGCTAGA
>JBARVL010000535.1:0-5312 GCA_049646245.1 Crinalium sp.
CTGCCCCTCTGCCTCCTCTGCCTCCTCTGCCCCTCTGCCCCTCTGCCCCTCTGCCCCTCTGCCCCTCTGCTGAATTAAAATTTCTAAGTCCTGTTTTAGTAAGAGTGACTTGCAATATTTTTAGTGATAGGCTATCACCGTTGAGCAGTGCGGTGAGGCATAGTAATGACAAAACTCAAGGTAGGGCTGTTATTTGGTGGTTGTTCAGGCGAACATGAGGTTTCTATTAGTTCGGCTCGTGCGATCGCATCCGCTTTAAAATCAGGCGAAAATACCAATAAATACGAAGTATTGCCTTTTTACATCCAAAAAGATGGAATTTGGCAAGGAGTCGAAATTGCTCAACAAGTTTTAGCAGCAGGTTCACCCTATTTACCTACCGACGAACAGCAAGGTAAGCACAATTTGTGGCAATTTCCATCCCAAGCTAGTGAAATAGATGTTTGGTTCCCCATCCTTCATGGTCCTAACGGAGAAGATGGCACAATTCAAGGATTACTAAAATTAATGCAAGTACCATTTGTAGGTACTGCTGCCCTTGGTTCGGCTGTAGGCATGGATAAGCTGGCAATGAAAACAGCTTTTGCTCAAGCTGGACTACCACAAGTTAAATATATAGCTGTTAATCGATCGCAAATTTACTCTAATTCTTGTGTGTTTCCCAAATTATGTGACGAAATTGAAGCAAAACTGGGATATCCTTGCTTTGTCAAACCAGCTAACTTAGGATCATCTGTGGGGATCGCTAAAGTGCGATCGCGCGCACAATTAGAAACAGCCTTAGATAATGCTGCCAGTTATGACCGCCGTTTAATTGTAGAAGCAGGCGTTGTCGCTCGTGAAGTTGAATGCGCCGTCTTAGGTAATGACCAAGCAAAAGCCTCAGTAGTTGGCGAAATAACTTACACAAGCGATTTTTATGACTACGAAACTAAATACACTGCTGGTCAAGCAGATTTAATCATTCCCACCTCACTACCAGATGCTATAACTAGCCAAATTCAAGAAATGGCAATCAAAGCATTTGCTGCCGTTGATGGTGCTGGTTTAGCACGAGTAGACTTTTTCTACGTCGAACAGACAGGAGAAGTTTTAATTAACGAAATTAACACCCTACCAGGATTTACCGCGACAAGTATGTATCCCCAACTATGGGCTGCCACTGGTATACCATTCTCAGAATTAGTCGATCAACTAATCCAACTGGCACTAGAAAAAACAGTAAACAGTGAACAGTTGACAGTTGACAGTTGATTTGGCTGAAAGCTGATTGCTAAAAGCTAAAAGTTAATCGCCTTTCTGAGTTGACATCCATCCCCGCTCGTGAACGAGCGGGGATTCCAATCTATCCAAACAGACTTAACTATATGAATTCTTGGTGGGTTGACGCTTCACAGGATGCTGCTGATTTTACACCAGTCTTACGCTTCCTCTGCAATCCGTTTTTCGTCTCGGTATGTCCTACCGCGACGTTTAATATATTCACAGAAGCATTGATATCTCGGTCGTGCAAAGTCTTACAAAAAAGGCAAGTCCATTCACGAATTTTTAATTCCTTTTTTCCACCCTTCTCACCACAGCAAGAACATTTTTGAGATGTTGCTTCCCATCTGTTGATTATCCGTAAATCACGCCCATACTTTTCAGATTTTGCGGTTAACATTTCTCTAAATGTTCGCCATCCTAAATCTGAAATAGCGCGGGATAATTTACGGTTTTTCACCATTCCAGAAACATTTAAATCTTCAAAGCTATTGTTTGATTCTCACGAATAACTTTGGTTGATAACTTGTGTAAAAAATCTGTCCTAGTATCAGATATTTTAGCGTGTAATTTCGCTACCTTCTTACGCGCTACCTCACGTCTTTTACTCCCCTTGACTTTTTTTGAGAGCTTACGCTGTAATGAACGTAGCTTTTTAAGACGTTTTTTTAAAGGTTTTGGTGCTTTGATTTTTTCACCATTACTAAAAGTAGCAAAATCAATGAGTCCTAAATCGATTCCAATACTTTTACCATTATCAGGTAATCTTTCAGGAATGATTTCAACGACAAAACTCAAAAAATATCTATCTGCTGCATCTTTAATGACAGTAACAGACGACGGTTTAGATGGTAATTTCCTAGACCAAACAATCTTCAAATCACCTATTTTAGGTAAACAGACACTCTGCTGGTTAACTTTAAAACCATTATCTGTAAATCTTGCAGATTGTTTAGATTTGCGTTTCTTAAATCTAGGAGGTCTTACTTTCTTACCTTTTCTTTCTCCCTTACAAGATTTAAAACGGGGTTTTAAACCCGATTCTTTGATAATCTGTTTTTTGTATCAGTTTGTAAAATTAGCGGGGTCAAACTTGGAACGGACATTTTTAGCAATTAAACCAGATGGTGTACAGCGTGGACTGGTAGGTGAAATTATCCGTCGCTTTGAAGCCAAAGGTTTTACTTTGGTTGGACTCAAGCTGATGCAAGTAAGCCGAGAACTAGCCGAACAACACTACGACGTTCATAAAGAAAGACCGTTTTTCTCTGGCTTAGTAGACTTCATCACCTCTGGCGCAGTTGTAGCGATGGTATGGGAAGGTGATGGTGTTGTAGCGTCAGCGAGAAAAATAATTGGTGCTACCAACCCCCTAACTTCTGAACCAGGAACTATTCGCGGAGACTATGGGGTGAGTATTGGTCGCAACCTGATTCACGGTTCTGATGCCACAGAGACAGCGCAACGTGAGATTAGCTTGTGGTTTAAAGACGAAGAACTCGTTAACTGGCAACCCAGTATAACTTCTTGGCTTTACGAGTAATTTCGACATCAAGGACATGAACAAGGGCGGAAACATCTTTCCGTCCTTTTTAAGTTATAGGTTGGGTTGACGTTCTTGAAACCCAACTTATATAGCACATAATTAAACTTCTTCAGGTTCGCGGATTTTTGTATCTTCGTTTTCCTGAACTTCCACCTCAGTTTGAATATTTTCTAAGGAAGTTTCGGGGGTGCGCTGAGAAAAGCCCCAAGCGAAAACTAGGGCAATCATAGTAATCATTACCCATTCTGGGGGTACTAAATCTGGTTGAATTGCTCTCAGGAGCAATCGCAACCCGACGAAGCCAACAGTAACATAGCCAGCATCTTCAAGATGAACATATTCATCTAACCAGCGAATAAATAATCCTGCCATAAATCGCAGTGTGATTACGCCAATCGTGCCACCTGCGAGTACCAGCCAAGTTTCTTGAGAAATTGCGATCGCAGTTGTAACACTATCCAACGAAAATGCCAAATCCGTCACAGCGATGATCGGTATTGCCTGCCAGAAGGAAGTAAATCTGGGACCATGATGTTCATTGTCTTCCCCTTCATCTGAGGTAAAGTACTGAAATACTAACCACAGTAGATAAGCCGCACCAAGCAACTCAAACTGCCAATACTGAACTACCCAGGTTGCCGTCAGAATCAAGGTCATTCGGAGAATATAGGCAACTACCAAGCCTAAATTGAGAGCGCGTCGCCGTTGTTCACCGTCTTCTAGTCCTTGGGCAATCGCCGCCAGTGCGATCGCATTATCTGCTGACAGCACCGCTTCTAGGGCTATGAGGATCACCAGTACAAAGGCGGCTTCTATGCTTGCATGGTAAGGAGAGTTTAGGATCTGGTCTAGCATTAACTATTTATTCAAACTTCACAAATGCTAACTAAAAGCAAATAGCAATTATCTCAAAAAAATAAAAATGCTTGCTACTTTAACCAAGCTTACCCTTTCGTTGTAGATTTATGGTTAACAGTCTTGCCAATAAATTCCCCACATGGGGTTGAATTGGTATGTACCTGTGTTGCATCTTGTTACAAAATTGTTTAACAAGGGTAAATTTACCCCAAATTGTTGAAATATATACTCACCAAACTCAAGAGGAAGCAAAACAATGTCTATATCAGATACCCAAGTTTATGTAGCTTTAGTTGTTGCCTTAATTCCAGGAATCTTAGCATTCCGACTAGCAACAGAGCTTTACAAATAAGCCGATATCGGCGATTTACTGAGCATCTGCACAGCAGGGGCGATCTCGCTTGTTCTCAACTCAGAGGCGAGAGATTAACCAAACATCGAAGTATGATTGTCTTAACTCTTGCCTCTGAGTTTCTGACCCTGGCAGTAGCTTTTTGTAACGTAACTGCTTATATTAACAAAGGTAATTAGGGGGGATTGCCCCTTGACTAACTTGCTGTAGAGCGCGGTATTCTAACATTTATGAACGCAATACAACCTTCATTCCATCCACTACAACAACCGACTGTAACCCGTCGCAGGGTTCGGCGGACATCGCCAACTGCTCACCGTCAACCTTATCGGGCGGTCAGTGCTGAAACTACAGCTAAGTTGTTCGCGAATATTGTGATTTCATCAGCCGCAGTTTCTGGGCTTGTGCAGCTTTTGCCTTATCAACTATCTCAACAGACAAAACTGCAAGACCTCAAAAAAGAAGTTTCTCGCAGCGAAAAACGAGTTACTAGCGTAAGCAGTAGCTTTAATCGCCATTTTGACCCTGAACAAGCTCAATCTGTAATGAAAGAGCAAAGCAATCGGGTTGATAAAAGCCAACGTCGGGTAATCTTGCTAGACAAAGATCTGGTTCGTGACTAATTTGCCTTGGCTGAATGGATTTTGCTTTGAATAAACTGCTAACACTGCTGTTGCGATCTGTTAGCTGTAGATATTACTTACCAACTCAAGCAAAAAGTTGCCGCTTCTAAAAACGGGGACAATTTATTGTTTTCGCTCGTCTATAAAAATCATTAATATCCCAAAAACTTTAATATTTTCTCTACACGCTCAAACAAAACAGGACTTACGCAGACATCCCCAGCCCATCCCCCAATTTATGGGGGAATTTTAATTTTCCTCCCTTTTTAAGCAGGGCTGTTTCATTTTATGTATGGGCAATCCCCCCGTGGTTGCCCCGATGTCCAAAACTATCTCAACTACCTATCCACAATAATTGGTAGAATCCAATTCAATGCCTGGATCAATTCTTTATTTGTATATATGCCCATGACAACTGCAACGTTGTTTCCTAAT
This sequence comes from Crinalium sp., assembly GCA_049646245.1. Lineage (GTDB taxonomy): Bacteria > Cyanobacteriota > Cyanobacteriia > Cyanobacteriales > PCC-9333 > Crinalium. Next base: position 5,078 of record JBARVL010000535.1, read on the forward strand.
GCACCTGATATTTCAGCAGATGATTACTTAGTTTTAGGTTTAGCCACCTGCTTTTACAAAGAAGATGGAGATGTGCTTGAAGTTAAAATTATTGAGCCAATTCCTTCGGCTGCACTAGAAGCATTGATCAAAGGCATTCCTACCTCTTACCAAATGGCTTATGCTACTACGTTAGGCGAAGTTTTTGCTGGTGATACCCTGCAAATGCCAGCATCATTTCCAGCCGAAGCTCAGT
>JBARVL010000536.1:0-1594 GCA_049646245.1 Crinalium sp.
ACTGAGCTTCGGCTGGAAATGATGCTGGCATTTGCAGGGTATCACCAGCAAAAACTTCGCCTAACGTAGTAGCATAAGCCATTTGGTAAGAGGTAGGAATGCCTTTGATCAATGCTTCTAGTGCAGCAGAAGGTATTGGCTCAATAATTTTAACTTCAAGCACTTCTCCATCTTCTTTGTAAAAGCAGGTGGCTAAACCTAAAACTAAGTAATCATCTGCTGAAATATCAGGTGCATTAGGAAACAACGTTGAAGTTGTCATAGGAATACTCGGTATGTGGGAAACTCAGTAGCTTTAGCTTAACCATACTATAGGGTAGGTGTAAGTCCTATGATGCGATCGCGCTTCTACAGTAATTGCAGTTTCTAGATGGTTCCACGCTCAATAAACTGCTCACTAGCAAATAGTTAGTAGCAGCATGAATAAATTATCTGTTAGAGCCAGTAATCCCCTGAATTATTAATTATTTTTATAGACAAGCGAAAACAATAAATTGTCTTCGTTTCTAGAGGTGGCAACTTTTTGCTTGATGTTGTAAGTAATACTTACAGCTAACAGGGCGAACTATTATAGCATTGCTAGCAGTTTATTGAAAGCAAAATGAATTAAACCTTGATCAGATTAGTCACGAACCAAATCTTGATCTAGCAAGATTACCCGACGTTGGCTCTTAGCAACGCGATTACTTTGCTCTTGCATTACAACTTGAGATTGTTCAGGGTCGAAGTGGCGATTAAAGGTACTGCTTAAGCGAGTAACACGCTTTTCGCTGCGATCAACTTCTTTTTTGATGTCTTGCAGTTTGCTCTGTTGAGACAATTGATAAGGCAAAAGCTGTACAAGTCCAGAAACAGCCGCAGATGAAATCACAATATTAGCGAACAACTTAGCTGTGGTTTCACCACTGACCGCCCGATAAGGTTGACGGTTAGCAGTTGGCGATGTCCGCCGAACCCGGCGACGGGCTACAGTCGGTTGTTGTTGGGGATGGAATGAAGGTTGAATTGCGTTCATAAATGTTAGAATACCGCGCCGGGCAGCAAGTTAGTCAAGGGGCAATCCCCCCTAATTACCCTTGTTAATATAAGCAGTTACGTTACAAAAAGCTACTGTTAGGGTTAGAAACTCAGAGGCTTGAGTTAAGACAATCATAATCTGATGTCTAGCGATCTCGCCTCTAAGTTCATATCCGAGCGATCGCACTTGCTCTGACGATGCTATGCTCGTAAATCGCGGATATCGGCTTACTTGTAAAGCTCTGTCGCCAGTCGGAATGCTAAGATCCCTGGAACTAAGGCAACAACTAAAGCTACATAAACTTGGGTATCTGATATAGACATTGTTTTGCTTCCTCTTGAGTTTGGTGAGTATATATTTCAACAATTTCGGACAAATTTACCCTTGTTAAACAATTTTGTAACAAGATGCAACACAGGTATAGCGGTTCCTCTGTCAGCTATCTGCACCGTCAGCTTTTTCAAAAGCCAATATTGCCAAGGGTTTCAACAATTTATTTTGTCCTAACTAACGATCTCGGTTGCTGTACATACCAATTCAACCCCAGGTGGGGAATTTATTGGTAAGACTTTTAAC
>JBARVL010000537.1:0-5509 GCA_049646245.1 Crinalium sp.
CCTGTTCTTTGCCCATACATAGCATGAACAATATGACCCCCATCTAGTTGTCCTACAGGCATTAAATTGAAGGCTGTCACGATCAAACCAATGTAACCTGCTACTGCTACAGGATGCAAATTTATTGCTGTTTCAGCAGCTAATTTACTTCCAATTACTAATTTACCTATCAGTGTTAGCAATAAGGAATATCTGGGATCTAAAGATTCAAAATTTAATATGCCTGAGCGATCAGAAATTGGTACAACTTCTGAATGAGTTAAGCCCCAAAATAACAAAGGTAAAGTAATTATAAATCCGGCTAAGGGACCTGCGATCGCGACATCAAATAAAACTTTACGATTGGGTATTGGCGATCGCATCTGAATAAATGCCCCAAATGTCCCTAAAAAGAACGGTATCGGGATAAAATAAGGCAACGTTGTTTTAATTTTGTAGTATACAGCCGCCATGTAATGCCCTAATTCATGGATACCCAGAATTGTCATCAAAGCTAAAGCATAAGGTAATCCTTGCAATAATATCGCTGGGTTGCTTGGCAATTGTCTAGCAGAAACACCTGCGACTTCTGTGCCGATGAGGGTAGTAGTAAACAAGGTAACTAACAGCAGTGTTAACGCTAAACCAGGTCGTTTTAAAGGTTCAGTATTTACTCTAGACTTAGGATCAGCGATCGCATTGGGAACTAAAGCAAAGAAAGGTATTCCATTAAGACTTTCTTGAAAGATTAATAAGAAGCGATCGCCAAACAACTGCTGAATATTTTCCCTAATTGTCTGATATGCTACATCTGGTTGAGCGCGTAACTTACCTTTACATAGAACTGCTTGCGGTCGATACTCAATATTTTCTAAATAGTAGATCGACCAAGGAAAACATTTTCTCAGATTATCTTCTTCAGTTTTATTGATTGGGCGTACACTTGACAAATCCGCAGAATTGTCTATTTTAGGTTGTACCTCTACCTCAGAGTTTTGAGGATTAGCAGCATTAATTGCTTCTGATTTAGATACCTTACGTCCCCGATGTAGCAGCACCCAGTATAATAACGAACAAACCACAAACGGGACAATCACAAGTCCTGCTGGCATTGGTGTCTGATCGCCATATATCATTGCCCAAGCAGTCCAGATTCCTGCTGGTGTCATTAGCACCAACCATAAAATCCATACTGGTGTGCGCGTGATATTGGCAACATTCCGTTGCACTATCAAGTATGTGATCGCGCCGATTAATAATAAGAACAACAAAATAGGCATGAATAAAAGTTGAATTTATCTAAAGGATTTTTAAAGCAAGTTCAGTAAAATTGACAGAGAGAAATTAGCTATGCTTCATTATTAATTTTGTCTGCTTAATTGTTTAAGTTTCAGCCAAGTGCAACATCATAACTTAGAAAATAATACCTTTAACACACTTCAAAGTCCTGCCACTGAACCTCAACAGGTAGGGAGTAAGCCACCTCGGTCTGTACTAGAGGGTGTTTTTGCCTTTCCACCTAATCGTGACATATTAGGAGGAACAGCTTATTTCATTGTAGGAAAAGAAGGCAATATCTTGATCGATTGCCCAGCATGGCAGGAAACTAATGAGCAATTTATCAAAGCGCAAGGGGGCATTCGGTGGTTGTTTATTACCAATCGGGGAGGAATTGGGAAAGCGCGGGAAATCATGCAAGCCTTTAGCTGCGAGATAATCATTCAAGAACAAGAAGCATATTTGCTGCCAGAACTTGCAGTAAAACCTTTTCACCAAGAGTTAACCCTTAGCTCTGATACTAGCATTATCTGGACACCTGGTCACTCTCCTGGTTCCTCTTGCCTGTATTACAGCAGACATGGCGGTGTTTTGTTTTCTGGACGGCATATTCTACCGAATAAGCAAGGAGAACCTGCGCCTCTACGCACGTCAAAAACTTTTCACTGGTTGAGACAAATCAAGAGTATTGAATCACTGCTTGCTCGTTTTACACCAGCAACCCTGAATTATATCTGCCCTGGTGCAAGTACTGGCTTTTTACGTGGTAAAGCAAGTATTGATCAAGCTTACCAAGGTTTATCTGAGTTAGATTTGGATGCTTTGCGGCAGTCTCCAGCCTTGCTGTAAACGAATGATGTAGAGAATTAAGTAGGTTGGGTTGAGGAACGAAACCCAACACTTACCACCTAATCATAAAACTCTCGGATAAACTGAGAAATTTTGTATTTCATCTGCGTTTATCTGCGGTTCATTTTAGTTCTTAACCCCAAAAAAATGATTTTTGCAAGCCGTCTATAGAATATAGGACTTACGCAGCCCGTTTCCTGAAATCTAGATCCCCCCTAGCCCCCCTTAAAAAGGGGGGGATTCAAAGTCCCCCTTTTTAAGGGGGATTTAGGGAAATCTAGGCATAACTGCTGAAAGACTTTTTTACCTCTCTCATCTCCCTTACTTCCCTATTAGTAAGATTTTGATTTCAAACTCAGGAAGCATCGGCAGCAAGAATAGGCTGAGTCAACAACTCTAACGCCATCTGATATTGCTGATCTAAACTCGTTCCAACTTGCTCAAGAGTAATTGGCTTGACGGATACTAACTGATCTGGTGTAATACCCAATTTATTAATATCGTGATGGTTTGGTGTCTCGTACTTAGCGACAGTTACAGCTAAACCTGAACCATCTGGTAGCTCAAACAATGACTGAATTAAGCCTTTACCAAAGGTTTTCTCGCCTACAAGTTTCGCTCTACCATTATCTTGTAAAGCACCTGCTAAAATTTCGCTGGCGCTGGCAGATCCTTGGTTAACTAAGAGAATTAATGGGTCATTTGTTAAGGCAACGCCGTCAGCTTCAAAACTGCCAATAATACCTTGTCGATTAACTGTGTAGACTATTGTGCCTTCATCTAACCAGTACTGGGCAATCTCAATTCCTGCTTGTAATAAACCACCAGGATTATTTCTTAAATCTAGAATATACCCTTGTGCGCCTTCTTCTTCCAAACGTTTGATAGCTTGGGCTACTTCTGTGGGTGCGTTGGCACTAAATTGGCTGAGGCGAATGTAACCGACAGGAATAGTATCTGGTTGAGTGCGTAATTCAGCATAAACCGGATTTAGGGTAATGAGCGATCGCACTAAGTCAATTTCTTGAGGTGTTTCTCCCTGGTGTTGGATTGTCAAAGTAACTGAAGTTCCCGCAACTCCCCGCATCCTGGCTGCGGCATCATCTAAAGTAATTTGTTTTGTGGGCATTCCGTCAATCATCAAAATGCGATCGCGCGGTTGAATACCTGCTGCTGCTGCTGGAGAACCTGTAATCGGTGTGACAACCTCTAACTCTCCACTTTCGGCATTAATAGCAATTTGTAAGCCCACACCGCTTAACTCACCCGATGTAGTCACCTGTAAACTACGATACTGCTCAGGTCTTAAAAACCGTGTAAACGGATCGTCAAGGGTAGAGAGCATTTTCGCAATAGCCGTGTATGTGGCTTCCTTGCTTTCCAGCCTTTGTTTCATCGCTTTTTCGCGGATTGACCACCAGTTTTGATGGTTAAAACTGCCATCGACATAAGCGTTATTGACAATTCGCCACGACTGCATCACAAGTTGCTGATTTTCCGTCAAAGCTTCTGCTGGGGGTGTCCACCAGCAAAACCCTAAGATAATTTGTAAGGTCAAGAACAAACCAACCCAAAAACCTCGTTTGTGCATCACAGAATCAATTAACAATTAACAATTAGCAATTACCAATTAATAATGACCTATTAGCAATGACCTATGAGCAATCGCCCATGAGTAAGCATAAAGTCGTTTATTCGTGTAGGGAACCCCTGTAGTTAAGCTGAGAAAAGTTATAAAATTAAGTAACAAGGCTGAGAGCAAACTTAATGTAGCTGCTCAACGGCGTGGGTCACACGGTCGATGCTTGTAGAGGGCAAAGTCTTTGGACTCCCTGTAAAGCAAGAATCTCACTGAGTCAAGGTGAGAATGTCTAGTTAATATTTTAGGAACTCTGGCTTTATGGCGAATGTTTACGACTGGTTTGAGGAACGCTTGGAAATTCAAGCGATGGCAGACGATGTAACCAGTAAGTATGTACCTCCTCACGTTAATATCTTCTACTGCCTGGGTGGGATTACCTTGGTATGTTTTTTAATCCAGTTTGCTACTGGATTCGCCATGACTTTTTACTACAAGCCAACAGTCACGGATGCTTTTAATTCCATTCAGTACTTGATGAATGAAGTAAACTTCGGTTGGCTGATCCGTTCCATTCATCGCTGGTCTGCCAGCATGATGGTGTTGATGATGATTTTGCATATTTTCCGAGTTTACCTCACTGGCGGCTTCAAAAAGCCTCGTGAGTTGACTTGGGTAACTGGTGTGGTATTGGCAGTTATTACCGTTTCTTTCGGTGTAACTGGCTACTCACTGCCTTGGGATCAAGTCGGTTATTGGGCTGTCAAGATTGTTTCTGGTGTACCAGAATCTATTCCTGTTGTAGGTTCTTTAATCGTTGAACTTATTCGTGGTAGTGAAAGCGTTGGTCAATCAACCCTCACCCGCTTCTACAGCCTGCACACCTTTGTGTTGCCTTGGCTGATTGCTGTGTTCATGCTGCTACACTTCTTGATGATTCGTAAGCAAGGGATTTCTGGTCCATTGTAATTGGCGATCGCAACTAGAAATGCACGCTGCTGATCTTATTTGATTAAGGAGACAACTCTCAACCATGTCAACTCTCAAAAAGCCGGATTTAAGCGATCCTGTATTACGTGCCAAGTTAGCTAAGGGAATGGGTCATAACTACTATGGCGAACCCGCTTGGCCTAATGATTTGCTCTACATCTTTCCAGTAGTAATTCTAGGTACAATTGGTGGCTGTGTTGCCCTAGCTGTGCTTGACCCAGCAATGATTGGCGAACCAGCAAATCCCTTTGCTACCCCCTTAGAAATTCTACCGGAATGGTATTTGTGGCCTGTTTTCCAAATCCTGCGGATTCTACCCAATAAATTAATGGGTATTGCTGCTATGGCATCAGTTCCCCTTGCACTAATGCTCATTCCTTTTATTGAGAACGTCAATAAGTTCCAAAATCCTTTCCGTCGTCCAGTTGCTACGACTGTATTCTTATTGGGTACTTTCATCACCATCTGGCTCGGTATTGGTGCTACCTTCCCAATTGATACTTCTCTGACTTTAGGTTTGTTTTAAAATCTGAATTCTTTTGTTGTGATTACGTCTGCGAGTTTTTTAGTAGTAATTAGGTGCTGCTAAAAAACAACCGCAGGCGTTAATTTTTATTAATTAGCGATCTCTCTTAAAATATTGAAATCTGGACTAAACTTAAATTGTTGATTAAATACTAATTTATAGGAAATCGTTATGAACCAAAATAGCTCCCCCATATTTCAGCTTAACCTTTCTGGCGTTAAATCTTGGCTCTTGATCGTGGCAGGAATTTGGTTGCTCGGAATGATCGGACTAGGCTGGCTGGTTAAGTCTTTTATAATTTTGCTGGC
>JBARVL010000538.1:0-2747 GCA_049646245.1 Crinalium sp.
TTATTAATGTATTTGGATACCCCAGAAAGGCAACCGCCGGATAAGGCTGGGGTAAATAAGCAGTTGAGATTATTTGTTCGCCAAGTGTGGGAAGCTTATCCTCAAGCTTTTAAGGCTTCTTAGACTAAGAAATGTAGAGATGTTAAGTAAATCAACCTAATTAAACGTATTACCCCACCCCCTAGCCCCCTCCCCTTATTAAGGGGAGGGGGGATGTGTCTGTTTTATCTTTTTTAATGTGGAGCTACTTATAGCAGTCGCCAAGGCGGTTAGATGCCCCATCGATGGTCTCGAATCCAGTCACAGTAAGGGCTTGACTCCTGACTCCTGACTCCTGCTATAACAAAAAATGTAGAGACGCGCCATAGCACGTCTCTACAATAGTTTTATGTAACGCATCTTTAATTTAGGGAGATGTCTATAGGATATTTTTCTGGTTTTTTAGGTAGAAATTCCTTAGCCTAACCAACTAGGAACTAACTGCACCCTACCAGCATCCATTTCTGCCATCAATAACTCTAATGCTTCATAATCCACATCGGAGATATGACCCATGCGTGTAAGTTCGTAGTTAATTTCATTCTCTATATCCGGTGTCAATCTTTTGATATAGAGAGCTTTTTCAACAAGTTGACGGATAGCGTAAGTAGTTCTCATAGGACATTTTGATTAAAGTGGGTAAATGAAAAATTGATATTAATATATTTGTTATTTAATTTAACATGAATTAAAAATATTTAATTAAATTATCAAAATAGCGGTAACTTTTTTGGATAACATCTGTCAAGTGTAGCAACCAATACAATTTATTTTAACTAATTATATTAATAATAATATTCAATATTTACTTAAAAAACATATTTCTAAAGTAGAGTTTGTAACACTCTTTTCAAGCAGAAATAAATTTCTTGTATCTATCCTCCGGTATATGGGTTTACTGTCGTTTTACCTAGATCCCTGTACTGGTTTCTGAGAAAACTTCTCAGGTTTCAGTATTGTCGGATACTATTTGCCGATTAATTACCGAAAAAAACAAAATGTATAAATATTTTACAAAATCTTTCCCTAGAGGTGGTAAAAAGTAGAGTGAGCAGTTTATCTTCTAAGAATTAGCACAATTTAAAATTTATAGCTTTTATAAGAGGAGTACACCATGCAAACAATTTTGGTAAAGCCACAAATTACAGTTTTTCAGGCTAACGGCTATGTTAATGCTGCTAATGCAGGTGGGTTTCAGCGTGAGTTAGCTCAAGCAGTCGCTGCGCCGGATGTGCCAATTTTGTTGTTAGACATGGAGCAAGTTGAGTATATAGACAGTGCTGGTTTGATGACTTTGGTATCCGCACTCAATCTGGCTCAGGGTTTAGGAAGACGATTTGTTATTTGTTCAGTTTCCCCCGCAGTAAGGATGATTTTTGAATTAACTCAACTTGATCGAGTATTTGAGATTTTTGAAAATCAAGCAGCTTTTGAAGCAAAATTAAGTTAGCACTAAAAATGTGAATTTCACTTAATCGGATATTCAAGCTCGACTCGGAGTTATTTAATGTATCAATTAAGACGGTGGCGATCGCAATGAGTTCCCAGTCTGGAGAAGTTTTTTTAAGAAGTCGCTCAAAAGTATGGGCGCTGATAATTAAAGCGACGATACTGGGGGGTGTTTCTGTGCCAATAACACCGAGTAAAGCCAGAAACATCTCAATTCCTTAGCCTTAAGCTTTAAAACTTTATACTTTCTTCGGAGCTTAAAGAATACCTAGAAAGAAAAACCGCCAAGACGCAAAGGACGCAAAGGAAGAAGAAGAGTATAATCGGTAATCTTTTAATGGTTTGGGAGTAAGCTGAAGAAATGATTTCAGCGATGCGCTACTAAGTTAAGACGCATTTAAATTTAATATTACTAGCGAGCGAGACGCCCGCACTACAAAGACTTGACAATAATTAACAGTTCAATTTAAATGCACAACAGCTTAACAACATCCGTTATAGTGGGGATGGCTAAATAGTTGCGAGCTTACAAGAGGCTTATTCAATAGTGGCAGTTGCAGTTGAGCAGTTACTCACGGCAGAGATTATCAAACCAGCACGTTATTTAGGTAACGAGTTGGGGGCAATTCACAAAGCTTGGGATAGTGCGGAAGTTCGCTGGGTACTTACTTACCCGGAGGTATATGAAGTTGGCGCATCTAACTTAGGGCATATTATTCTCTACAATATCTTAAATGCCCAGCCCAGGCAATTGTGCGATCGCGCTTATTTACCCGCGCCAGATTTAGCTGCCAAACTGCGACAAACTCAAACGCCTTTATTTGCTGTCGAGTCTCGGCGTTCGGTAACAGACTTTGATATTTTAGGTTTTAGCCTGAGTTATGAACTAGGAGCCACTAATATCCTAGAAATGCTGGATTTAGCAGGCATTCCTTTAACTTGGAAAGAACGTGCAGGTAGTTCATGTCCTTTAATTTTTGCAGGTGGACAGACTGCAACTTCTAACCCTGAACCTTACGCAGACTTTTTTGACTTTGTTGCTTTAGGGGATGGTGAGGAATTACTGCCAGAAATCGGTTTAGTTTTAGAAGAAGGCAAAGCAGCAGGATTAAGCCGCGAACAGCTATTACTAGATTTGGCACAAGTTCCTGGTGTATATGTGCCACAATTTTATGATCTGGCGGATGATGGTTCAGTTCATCCTAATCGTGCTGATGTACCCGCGCGGATTGTTAGACGAGTGGCAACTCCCATGCCAG
>JBARVL010000539.1:0-4453 GCA_049646245.1 Crinalium sp.
AGCTGTGACAAATGCCATTAATGAGTTAAAACAAACTAATCATAACTTTCACATGGATGGCGCATCGTGGACAAATCATATTAGTTGGGTACAGGGTTATGAAAATGTTTTAACTCCCCTGAATCAATTAAGTGCGTTATTCCACGAAAAAATTGATCCTTTAGTTAAATCAAACTCTGAAACTCTCACCCAACAAGCTGAATATCGTCAAGCACTAATGCACAATCTGTTGTTGCAAACTAGCTGTTTCCGTTATTGGGGACAAGGCGCGTGGACTGACTACGCCCGTGAAATTTACAAACGTGGTGAAGAGGTTATTCAGCATCAGTTTTAATAGAAAAGCTGAGGTAGAGATCCCCCTAAATACCCCTTATTAAGGGGGACTTTGAACTTATCCCCTCCTTTTAATAATTGGTACTTTAAATTTCCCCCCTCCCCTTAATAAGGAGAGGGGCTGGGGGTGGGGTAAAACATTTATAATAAAAGAAAACACCTTAAAATTATGAATTCTTTCAGTTACTTTTTAAAACTCTTATCTCGCAAAGACTATAGTACCCACGAACTCCTCCAAAAAGGCAAAGAAAAAGGTTTTAGCCTTGAAGAAATTAACCATGCAATTGCTGAATTACAAAGCAAAGATTACCAATCAGATAAACGGTTAGTTGAGAATTTAATTATATCTGCCCAAGGAAAATACGGTAAATCTGTAATCAAGCGTAAATGCTATGAAAAAGGCATAAAAATTGAGTTATTTGAGGAAGTTTGGCAAACTCAAACCGCAGACGAAGAAACAGATGATTTAGCAGATCTCAAAGCCAAGATTATGCGAAAATATAAAATTGATAGCTTTCAAGCTCTCGATCCTAAAACTAAAGCAAAATTAGTAAATTACTTAAGCTATAGAGGGTTTAATCCTTTTGAAACAATTAATAATTGGCAAAAGGAAGATTTCAACGCTTATTAAGGAGAAGACTGCTTGCTGGCATCTTTTTTGCCTGTACAGACAATGTTATATCAATCGCTGTTTTTGCTGATGGCGATCGCGATCGAAGGATTCATTCTACATCGCCAACTCCAACTTAGTCGCAAAACTAGCATACAATACGCTACATCAATTAATTTAATATCAACAGTTGTGGGCTGGTTAGTTTTCTTTTTTGTTCAACCTCTGCTACCAATAAACATAAAAATTCAACTGATTAGTTACATTTTTTTTAATCGTTTTCTAACTTCGGCAGCCAACTTCTCTAGCTTTTGGCTGACAATTTTATTTATTTTTTCTTTCCTTATTTCTTTTTTGATCAAACTTCAAGGAGTAAAATCGCTAGATTCTTTGCTAATGGAAAGCAATTCTATTTCTCAGATATTGGTAAAACTAACATCTTTGCGCTATAACAAGAAAAAATCAACTCATCTCTATAGTACTAAACATCGCAGCAAGCCAACGGCTATACTTTTAGCTAATGCTTATAGTCATAGTGCTATGTTACTAATTTTAACATTGCGCTACTTTATTTGATGTGGCAACTTGGTAAATGGAAATTGTTATAGGCTCATTTAAATGGTTACAAAAGATTTTATCACCACCGAGAGCATTTTCCTGGGAAACTTTAGTTTTACTGAGTTTATTTTCCTGCTTCATGGCTTATATATCCACCGGAATAGTACGCAGTTTTATATCAAACTGTGGGTGGATATTTTTAATTTTTGGTGTTGGCTGGGGAACAACAGAAAAGCGTTTAAGAATTGGCAATATTTATCTTAGTCCTTGGATTACAGGTGCTTTAGTTTCTAGTTATATTTTTGAGAATGTATCACAACCAGATTTATCGGTAATTTTTTGGCCCACTATTTCCGCATTAATTGCTACCGTACCTAATTATTTGGGGAAAGGGTTTACCCTGCAATTACCTAACCCGGAGAAACGCCAAAAAATTATAGTTTTTTTATTAAGCCATGTAGTAATTAGTTGCTGGTTTCAATTTTATTATGTTTTGCAAGATTGGCTAGAACAATACCCTACTTTATTAGTAGATGATTGGAAAAGAAGCGCTTTTGTGGTAAAATTACCAGAATTAGAACCAGCACCAATTAGAGGAACATTAATTTTAAATTCTTTAGAAACTCAGCTATCAGAAGAACTAGATAATAAACCTTGGTCACAGATTGAGCGATGGCTTCAGGATCGAGAAAAAAATTTAAAATTGGCTGTCAACCAATCTCAAAAAGAACTAGCAAAAGTTGCAGAAGATGCGTGGTGGGAATTTACCTCTCAACTTTCTTCTAGTGAATCAGGTTATAATTTACAATTAATAGCAACTTGGCAAGGACCACGCTCAAACTTAGAAAGACTTTTCATAGAAAAATTGTGTAAAATTAATCTGGTATCTTCCCAGTTAGATGCAGATACTCAGTTAGAAGTTGGTCAAGTAAAGTGTCAACCTGCCCAAGTTGTAAATGGGCGCACTTAACACAGAAAGTTAGATCGTTTTTTTGTCATGGGTAATTGATAATTGATAATTGATCAGAGGTAAAAATGAGCTTGGGCAGAATTTGGGCGATCGCCAGTAACGGGTTTAGAGAAGTAATACGCGATCGCATCTTGTATCTAATTGGTTTATTCGCTCTACTGATGGTAGCTGCTTGGCGAATACTACCAGAAGTATCTGCGGGAACTGAAGATAAAATGCTCTTAGATTTTGGTCTAGCATTTGCTACACTCTTAGGAGTGATTGTTGCTACCTTTGTTGGTACAGGTTTAGTTAACAAAGAAATAGAAAAACGCACAATTTTACTTTTAATCCCCAAACCTGTCAGCCGTGCAGAATTAATTATTGGTAAACATTTAGGCTTATCTGGTGTGTTAGCTGTCTTAGTAGCAGCAATGACAGTAATTTATCTCATTATTCTCACTTTAGGTAAAGTTTCTTATCCTCTTGGTAGTGTAGTAATTTCTCAATTCTACCTATTTTTAGAGTTGTCATTATTAACAGCAGCAGCGTTATTATTTGGTGTGTTTACTAGCTCTTTATTAGCTACATTTCTCACATTTGCAATTTATTTAGTAGGACATCTCAGCCAGGACATGATTAAGTTTGCGGGAATTACCAGAAATCCTGGATTCCAACAATTTGCTGAAAGACTTTACTTAGTTGTACCTGATTTATCTCGTTTAGATTTAAAAAATAATGCTGTTTATGGCATTTTACCCTCTCCTGAAAGCTTGCTAACTAATGCAGTCTACGGCTTAGTTTACACAATCCTGCTGCTGACAATTGCTATCCTAATTTTTTCTCGGCGGGAGTTTTGATTTTAAAAAGAATGTAGAGACGTACCATAGCGCATCTCTACAATAATTGAAGGGTAAGTCTGCATATTTATCAAATCTCCAATCTGAACTTAAAATGCTATTACAAAAATTAGAGCAACTACAAACTTTATTTACAGAAATGGAAATGGCATTAATTGCCTATTCTGGCGGTGTTGACAGTACTTTAGTTGCCAAAATTGCTTACGATGTTTTGGGCGATCGCGCTTTAGCTGTAACTGCTGAGTCACCATCATTATTACCAGAAGAACTAGAAGATGCTCGCATCCAAGCAGTTACAATCGGGATACGTCATCAAGTTGTGCAAACCCACGAAATAGAAAACCCCAATTATACTGCTAACCCTGTTAATCGCTGCTATTTCTGCAAAAGTGAATTGCATGATACCCTCAAACCTTTAGCGCAACAGTTAGGTTATCCATACGTTGTGGATGGGGTAAATGCCGATGATTTACATGATTATCGCCCAGGTATTCAAGCAGCAAAAGAACGAGGTGCGCGATCGCCTTTAGCAGAATTAGGCATAACTAAAGCGGAAGTACGCGAACTTTCTAAATACTTAGGACTTCCTTGGTGGGATAAACCAGCACAACCTTGTCTAAGTTCCCGCTTTCCTTACGGCGAAGAAATCACAATTCCTAAACTACAACGAGTAGGCAGAGCAGAAATTTATCTGCGTAAGTTAGGATTAAAAAATCTGCGAGTACGTTCCGAAGGTGACACCGCAAAAATTGAATTACCACCAGAACAAATTAAGGAATTTGTATTAACTACAGACTTACCAACCTTAGTTTCTGCATTTCAAGAATTTGGTTTTATCTATGTCACTTTAGATTTAGAAGGTTATCGCAGTGGAAAGTTAAATCAAGTATTAACATTTGCATCCACTTCAGCAAAAAATTAAACTACAAAAGATCCCCCTAAATCCCCCTTAATAAGGGGGACTTTGATGAGATTCTCCCCCTTATTAAGGCAGGGCTGTTTCATTTTATATAACGCTGACACCCTGAAGGGTGCAGCTACACTAACAAAGCCCGCCTACGCGGGCTAGATTTTTAATTAACATCAAACATTAATTAAAAAAGCCTGCCTTTGCAGGCTTAGTCTGTATGGTTCCCCAGGATG
>JBARVL010000540.1:0-1719 GCA_049646245.1 Crinalium sp.
TTACTACTGATACTCCAAAAATAACTACTTGAACACTGCGAATCGGAATTGGTTTATCTAAAGTTCCAAAGTTGATTGCAGCAGGTAAATTACCATAAGTATTTGAAGGAAAAGTATAGTTTTCTGCTCCTACCAAATATTGGATTAAATTAACAATTATTAATGCTACACCCAAGCTAGAAACAACTGTTAGCAGCGAATCAGATTGTTTATTTCGTAAGGGACGGAAAGCGATTCTTTCAATTGCTACTCCTAGCAATCCAGCTATTGTACTTCCCAAAATTAAAGCTACTGCAAATGGTAATTGTATGGGTAACTTGGCATTAGCTAGTAATCCATTAAAACCAAATTGTCCCCCCATGAGTGCGTAGGTGAAATACGCACCAACAGTAAAAATTGCACCATGAGCAAAGTTAATAATGCCTAGAATAGAAAAGACTAGCGTATATCCTAATGCAAAAATTGCATAGACAGTACCAATTGATATCCCATTTAAGAATTGTTGTAAAAATAATGTTATATCCATAATTAATAGTGAGAACTACTTCAGTTGTAGGTTGGGTTGAGGTACGAAACCCAACATTAGGCAGACTAAATAAATAGCTTGGTATTTCATTGATTTATTCATTAAATTTATTGCAAGAATCATGTTTTTTTTAGAACGCAGATGAACGCAGATGGACGCAGATGTTATATGAAGTTTATCAACTTTTGCAACAAATGCTCATAAGTTTTATTCACGCACCAAATAATTAACAATTGTCCTTCCCCTCTCCTCTCTCCTCCCTCCCTTTACTTAAGAAAAGCAAACTTTCCATTATTCCCGTTAGAATCTACTTTTAATTGTGCAACGTAAAACTCTTTCTGAATCACATCACCTACGGGGGTAAAGGCAATTTCACCTAAAGGGGTATCATACTTTTTAGTTAACAGTTGCTTGTTAAGTTGTGTGCGTAATTCAGCTAATGGCATTTTACTGACATCAGTTTTTTTATCCACATCTTGGAGGGCTTCTACAAATACTTGTACAGCAGCAAAACCTTGTCCGCTAAATTGAGGTGGTTCTTTCTTATATTGATTAACATAAGCAGCGCGGAAAGCTTGATTAATTTCCCCAGGATGTTCAGGGCTATAAGCTTGAGCAACAAGAACGCCATCACAAAGATTTTTGCAAACAGAAAATATATTAGAGGTGTTAAAACCATTACCACCGATAATTAAACCTTTGTATCCCAGTTCGCGTAATTGCTTGACTAAGTTACCGCCGTCTGTTGCTAGTCCAGAAATGATGATTAAATCCGGCTTAAGGTTAATAGCGTTAGTTGCTTGGGATTGAAAATCTGTGTCAGTTGTTAAAAACTTTTGAACTGTTACCAAATCTAGTTTTTGATCTTTTACTGTTTGCTGAAAAATTTCTGTTTCTGACTTGTTAAAAGCGTCGTTTTGTGCATAAAAAACAGCTACTTTTTTAATATTGGGATTAATTTTGAGTGCTGCCTTGACTGAGTTAGGGGCAACAATAGAAACTGGTGCTGAGACACGCGCTATGTAGTCGCCAATTTCTGGGATGCCTTTAGCTGTGTTGGATGCGCCAATTACAGGAACTTTGGCACGTTCAGCAATGGGGTCAGCACTAAATGCCTGCTGCGAGAGTGTGGGACCAACTATACCAACTACTTTATTTTGAGTAATCAAGGTTTGAAAAGCGTTGATTGTTCC